>CAIYRR010000080.1 GCA_903928745.1 uncultured Actinomycetes bacterium
ATCTTTTGTCGGCAGTTTGGGAAATTGATTTCGATACAGACTCCAGCGTCGTTGATACATACATCTCCTATCTTCGAAAGAAGTTTCATAAAGATGGGTTTGAATGCATCAAGACGGTTCGTGGTGTCGGTTTCCAAATCGTTGAGCCCAAGTCAGGAAAATGAAACTTAGAACACGTATAACAATAGTCACGGCTACCGTTACGACGTTAAGCGCGTTGGTGATTGGTACGGTCGCGATTACATCTTCACGACAATCAGCCATCGCACTGATTGATCAGTCTCTAACAACTGTTGCCAAATCGATTCATGGAAACAGCAACGATGCACTTTCTCAGGCGATTTATTCTGGGAGTCAGAGCGACTTAGCGCTGACTATTGTTTTCTACTCTGGGGAAAATGTAGGAAGCGTTCTTACTGAATCAAAATTGAGTATCGTTCCTAATCCCACGCCTGCTCTGGTGAAGAAGAGTTCGCTGAAACCACAAACAGTCCCAGGACTCGATGCCTATCGTTTAGAAACTATTCCGCTGACACATGGTGAGTACCTGGTCGTTGCCGCGTCTCTAAAGGATGCGGATGCTCGTCTGCAGTCGGAATTGCTTCGGTTAATTATCTATATTTTAGTCTGCTTGTTGCTTGCAGGGTTTGTCACTTGGTTGCTCGTACGCCGCGATATGCGAAAGGTGGAAGAGCTCATCGATTCGGCAACTCTGATTTCTATCGGCAAGGCAACACCACAATTGCCAGAATCTGCAGGTAACTCTGAGATAGATCAATTAACAAGGGCTTTGAATCAGATGGTGTCGACCCTTCACCATGCCACGCAACTGGAAGAAGAAGCAGGAAACCGTATGCAAGAGTTTATGGGGGATGCCTCTCACGAACTTCGCACACCGTTAACTGTGATTAAGGGCTATGTCGAACTCCTTTCTGGCTCCAATATGAGCGACCCAGAGAAACGCAAGAGCGCATATGCCCGCGTACAGTCAGAGATTTTGCGGATGGAATCGCTGATCCAAGACATCCTTTTTCTCGCAGAATTTGGGCAGACACCTGTACTTGATGTCGCACCTGTTGAAATTTCGCGATTGTTGTTATCTCACGCAGGAGACTTCGCAACATTGCATGCGAATCGAACAGTTGAGATTGCCATTGCGCCTAGCATCACCGTTTCAGGTTCAGAGGCTCATATCGCTCGATTATTCAGTAACGTATTTGGAAACATCTCCCGGCATACGCCTTCGGATGCACCGGTCCGAGTTTCTTTATCGGTCATCAACAACGAAGTGGAAATAGTTATTGAAGATGGCGGACCCGGTTTACCCGAGAGTGCGTATACGAAGGGAATTCAAGGTTTTCAAAGATTTGATCGATCCCGCTCGCGCGAAGCGGGTGGGTCCGGCCTGGGAATGAGCATCATTCTTGCAATCGTTCGGGAGCACAGCGGTACTGTTTCACTTTCCAAGAGTGATTTGAATGGATTAAGACTGTTGATTGTGCTTCCATGTCGGTAACACTTGATGAAGCACTTTCTGAAGCTGCGATGCTTATTTGCGACACAAAAACATTTGTTCGAGCTGTTTTATCTGGCCGCCGACGCAACATGCAAACTTTAACTACTCGTATTGATATTCGACCTGTTCAGATAAAGGGATCGATACTTTTGCAACTCATGGAAAACGATGGGCGCCAAACTACAACAACAAATGTCGACCCACTAACTTTTGATATTCGCTCGCTATTGGCAAGTGGTTACGCCAATATTTTGGTCGAACATTTAGGTGGATCTATGTCTTTGCGAATCACAAAAAAAGATCAACCACTTGTTCATTATGAAAAAGGATCCAACATCCAAAATCTCGAACACGATAGAGCCAAAGCCCGGCTTCTAGATCCCGCCGACCCATTCCTGCGGGAGGTGGGCATTGCCGATGGCGCTGGACTTATTAAGCCCTCGCGTCAGGATAAGTACAAACAAGTAGAGGAATTTTTGCGATTGCTGGCTCCGGCTGTGGAATCGGCAATAGAGGCAGGACACATCTCAAAACCAACTCCACAGAACCCTTTATCTGTAGTTGATCTTGGTTGTGGGCACGCATATCTCACTTTTGCAGCGCACCAATATTTACGGAGCATTGATATCCCTGTTCATGTCACAGGGATTGATGTCCGTAAAGAATCCCGAACGCGCAACGAAACCATTGCCAGGAATTTGGGAATCGAATCCAGCATTGAATTTCGTGCGGAAGAGATATCGCAAACAACACTGACGAGTGCGGATGTAGTAATCGCTCTACATGCTTGTGATACTGCAACCGATGATGCGATCGCCTGGGGGATTAATCACGAGGCCAAGCTCTTACTGATTGCACCTTGTTGCCACCATGATTTGCAGTCTCAAATGGGAAAAGTGCCAGAACCTTGGTCTTTGATTACCAAGCATGGCCTCATGAAAGAGCGATTCGCTGATTTGCTCACTGATTCACTGCGCGCTCAGATCCTCAAGCTCAATGGTTATCGCACAGAGATTGTGGAGTTCGTTGGAGGAGAGCACACGCCAAGAAATCTGATGATTCGGGCAATCAAGACAGGTGCGATTGCCGACGCTGCAGATCAGCGTAAATACGACGAACTAGTGGAAATGTGGGGAGTTAGCCCTGCACTAGAGGCCCGTTTACGTAACTCCTTGGAGTGAGTATTCTCTCTGGGTGCTTAGGCGAATTACGGAAGGGTTGAGATGATGTGGAAAGTCATTAAGTCATCTCGCATTCTTATTGGATTTGTTATTGGCGTCGCCGTAAGTGGCGCAACTGCATACGGAATCGGAGTAGGAAATACTCCAGAGACCGGATATTTATTATGTGCCAACTCATCAACTAAAGTCGTCACATTTAACGGGACGCTTAAATGTCCATCCGGTTCAGTCCGATTGGAACTTGGAGGAAAGGGCGCGACCGGAGCAACAGGAACCCGTGGATCCACGGGAGAAACAGGGCCAGCTGGGAATGCAACACAAAATGTGTATTACAAAGTTGTCACAACCCAAGATGTAGTTGTCTCCTCGAGCGTTACTTCAAGTTCAGATATTAGAGGCACAATTATGGCAACTATTTATCCCAATGACATGCCACTTGGCTTCTATGAGCTTGATGCTCATCTGTCTGGACTTTGGAAAAATGCTACAACGGTAACTTCACCTACGGTCTCGTGTTACTTCCAATACAAGAAAGATTACGATAAAGATCGATCTGTTGTTTTTGGAATCGCGAAAGAAGATTTTGTACGCTGGACTGGAATCAACGTGAACCCTCTAGGCGAATTAGATTTCAACACCCTGCAGGATGATCCAATGTATTTGGTTTGCAAAGCATCCGGCAGTATTACCGGGATGTCAGGCATGATTCACGCGACACCATTCACGAATTTCGATCCGATGAAATCTACGTCACCTTTAATCCCAAAACCTGCAGGTTCTTACTGACCTGATTGGCGCAAACTGGTCACGAAAACGGCCATTACCCTAGAATAAACAGGTGAATGAGACCACCCCCGGAGCTCGATTTAGATTAGCGCTGCAAGCAGAATCTCCACTGCAAATTGTCGGGACGATAAATGCCAATCATTCTTTATTGGCTAAACGCGAAGGATTTCGCGCCATATACCTTTCCGGTGGAGGAGTAGCAGCCGGCTCGCTCGGCGTTCCAGACTTAGGTATTACAACGCTGGAAGATGTTCTGACTGATGTCCGCAGAATTACCGATGTGTGCAATCTCCCTTTGCTTGTAGATGCCGACACAGGATTTGGCTCATCTTCATTTAACGTAGCAAGGACCGTGACTTCTCTGATTAAAGCTGGCGCCGCTGCGATGCATATAGAGGATCAAGTTTCTGCAAAACGTTGTGGGCACCGACCTAATAAGGAGGTAGTCAGTAAGGGCGAAATGGTTGATCGACTTAAAGCTGCAGTCGATGCACGCACCGATGAGTCCTTCATGATTATGGCCCGCACTGATGCAGTAGCGGTTGAAGGACTTGATGCGGCCATAGATCGCGCTCTTGCCTACGTTGAGGCCGGTGCTGATGCGCTATTTCCCGAAGCTGTAACAGACTTGGATATGTACAAGAAATTTACGTCAGCGGTGAAGGTTCCTGTTTTGGCCAACATCACCGAATTCGGATTAACTCCGCTATTTACTACCGAGGAATTATCAAGTGCCGGCGTTGCCATGGCTCTATATCCCCTTTCTGCATTTCGGGCGATGAACAAAGCCGCAGAAGGTGTTTTCCATACAATCCGCAAAGATGGAACCCAGAAGGCATCTGTGGCAAATATGCAAACGCGCGAAGAACTATATGAACGCATTAATTACTACGAGTACGAAAAATCCTTGGATAAGTTCCGTAAAGAAAGCGAGTAACCGTGATGACAACAGGTGAAGAGGTAACTTTCAAACCCAAGAAATCCGTCGCTCTCTCGGGAGTTGCGGCCGGAAGCACCGCGCTCTGCTCGGTTGGTAAATCAGGCAATGACCTTCATTATCGAGGTTATGACATAGCTGATCTTGCAGCCAATTGTGAATTTGAAGAAGTCGCATATTTGCTCATTCATGGGCACTTGCCAAATGCAACCGAACTCGCCGCGTATAAAGCGAAGTTAATTTCAATGCGAGAACTACCAATTTCCGTAAAACTCATTCTTGAAGCACTGCCAGCTAGCGCGCATCCTATGGATGTTTTGCGTACGGGGGTTTCGGCGCTGGGATGCGAATCTCCAGAGCACCCAGAACACGACGCAGAAAAAACAAGGGACATAGCAGACCGACTACTTGCTTGCCTTGGATCGATGCTTTTGTACTGGTATCACTTCAGCCATAGTCACAAACGAATCAACCTAGTGACCGAAGATGATTCGGTTGGCGGTCATTTCTTGCATCTATTGCATGGCAAGAAAGCCACCCCTGAGTGGGAAAAAGCAATGCATGTTTCACTCATTCTCTATGCCGAGCACGAATTCAATGCCTCAACATTCACCTCACGCGTCATCGCCGGGACCGGATCAGATATTTTCTCATCCATTACTGGTGCGATTGGGGCTCTCCGTGGAATCAAGCATGGTGGAGCTAACGAAATAGCGTTAGAAATTCAAGAGCGTTATCCAACCCCAGATGAGGCCGAGAGAGATATTCGCGAGAGAGTGACAAACAAGGAAGTCATTATTGGTTTTGGCCATCCTGTCTACACAATTTCTGATCCACGAAATAGCATTATTAAAAGTGTTGCAAAGAAGCTTTCAGAGGGATCGGATTCCATGTTGCTTTTCGATGTCGCCGAACGTATTGAGAGTGTGATGTGGGACGCCAAGAAGATGTTTCCAAATCTTGATTGGTTTTCAGCCGTTGCCTATAACAAGATGGGGATTCCGACATCCTTCTTTACTCCAATATTTGTGATTGCCCGAACAACTGGATGGTCTGCTCATGTGATTGAACAACGTATTGATAACAAAATCATTCGTCCCAGCGCCATCTACACTGGGCCAGAAGATTTACCTTTCCTTCCAATAGAAAATCGATAGGGGTTGTTGGTGGCATCACAGGATTTTGACCAAGTAATTATTGACATCGTTGATTACGTTGAAAATTATGAAATAACTTCCGATGTCGCCTACGAGACTGCGTGGTACTGCCTTCTCGATACGTTGGGTTGTGGATTTGAAGCGCTGGAGTATGAAGCGTGCACAAAACTTATGGGTCCACTTGTACCCGGGACGACAGTGGTAAATGGAGCAAAGGTACCCGGGACCGATTATGTTTTAGATCCAGTGCAGGCTGCCTTCAATATCGGCGCAATGATTCGTTGGTTAGATTTTAATGACACATGGTTAGCTGCCGAGTGGGGACATCCATCGGATAATTTGGGTGGCATTTTGGCAACTGCCGATTGGCTCTCTAGAAACGCTGAGATGCATTCAAAACCAATTCTTGTGCATGATGTCTTAACCGCGATGATTAAGGCGCACGAGATTCAAGGATGTATCGCTCTTGAGAATTCATTTAACAAAGTTGGCCTAGATCATGTTTTGCTCGTGAAGGTGGCATCGACCGCAGTTGTTGCTCAAATGCTTGGACTGACTCGCCAGCAAACTCTCAACGCTGTTTCACTTGCATGGGTTGATGGTCAAGCACTTCGCACCTACCGTCATTTTCCCAATGCTGGATCTCGGAAATCTTGGGCGGCAGGGGATGCGACTTCACGCGCTGTTCGCCTTTCACTTATGGCTAAAGCGGGGGAGATGGGCTATCCAACAGCGCTGAGCGCGAAAACTTGGGGTTTCTACGATGTTTCGTTCAAGGGAAATCCATTCACATTCCAACGTCCATACGGCTCCTATGTCATGGAAAACATTCTTTTTAAGATTTCATTTCCTGCGGAGTTCCACTCACAAACGGCCGTAGAGGCAGCAATGACAATCCATGGTTTACTCGTTAAATCAGGTAAGAGTGCGCAAGATATTGAATCAGTAACTATTCGAACTCATGAAGCATGTATCAGAATTATCGATAAGCAAGGCCCCCTGAATAATCCTGCCGATCGCGATCACTGCATCCAGTACATGGTGGCAATCCCACTGATCTTTGGTCGCCTAACCGCTAAAGATTACGAAGATGACATTGCCTCAGATTCACGCATTGATGTCTTGCGAAAGAAAATCAAATGTGTGGAGGATCCACAATTCACTGCTGATTATCACGATTCAAACAAACGTTCTATTGCCAACGCTTTAACGGTTAAATTTTCAGACGGCACAACCATGGATGAAGTTGTTGTTGAATATCCAATTGGCCATGCACGTCGACGTGTGGATGGAATACCTTTGTTGTTCGATAAATTCCGTAAGAATTTGGCTCGAGTATTTAAAGATGATCAACAGAAAAAGATCCTTGATCTCACTCTAAATCGTGCTTTACTCGAGAAAACAAAGGTAAGTGATTTCGTAGATTTATTAGTTAAATAGAGAGTTTCTCACGTCCCATCGGCATTTCTTGTTATGAGGTACAAGTCAGCCAGAATTGTGGACCAACTAAAGTCTGGCGCGCCATGGCCTTTAGTTGTGAAAGGATCGTAATACTCACGGAATCCACTGGATTTAATTAGTTCAAGGCTCTTATCTGCAATCACCCTCGCAAGATCAGGGCGCCCATGACGAATCAATCCCTTGGCTAAGTACCAATTGCTATTAATCCACGTTGGGCCGCGCCATACAAGAATTGTGTCCACAGTATCCGGAATAAATGTTGGTTCATTCATAGCAACACTTGGAATCGGAAATGGGGCCCAGTATTCGTCAACGTTCACAATGTGAGCAATGATCGCTTGCGCCTTTGCGGAATCTAACTCCTGAAGCAATAGAGGCATTAAGGATGTGAAGGTGTTGGTTCTCAGAGAGATATTTTCCTTATTAGCTGCATCATAAAATAGGCCATCTCCTTCATCCCAACAGAGTGTGATTAAACTTTCGAAGGCTTCTTTAGCCCGAGATTCATACTTTTGCGCTTCTGCCGTTTCACCAATTTGCTCGCAAAGGTCTGCTAATACATGTAGGTTTTCGATATAGATGGTGTTTGTCATAACGTCTGCAACCACAAAGTGATTAAGTTCGATCATCTTCTTTGGATCACGATCAAATTCATCGTATGGATCACAAATTCGCTTCCATCCGGCATTGAACTCGGCAACCGTATATTCCTGAATTCCCAGGAGCGACTCCCATTTTGGTGAATGGTCAATTCCTGTTTCATCTGGCTGAACGACCCGCACTAGCCCGTCCCCGTAGGGATTTCGCACGGTGTGGAGCCACTCGTAGAAATCTTTCACTTGGGGGAGTACTTCTTTGATGAATTCTACGCCGCGACCATTTCTGGCGACCGCAGATACAGCTTCAGCAAGTAATGGTGGTTGCATCTCATCGGAAAGATAGCGATTCCTGAAAGCAATCGCGTAAGTTGAAACCATCTCTTCGTATGCATCTCGTTGCCAGAAAGTTACGTGAGAAATGAATCCATCAGAATGCTGGTTCTTCAGGAGGCTCTTAAGTTCAAGTTCGCCTTTGAGGACATCCACATGACTCGCTGCAATCGCTATGAAACATGAATCCCAGAACCATTGAAAGGGATAGGTAACGTATGACGGGCAAGTAAAGTCATAATCGTACCCACACCATTCGGCGTGACCTCTTTGCCTATTCTTTTCTAAGATCTCATCCACCTGATTGAGGAGCCATTTCGTATCTTCGCTTGCATTTATTGGATATGGAATGGTCATGATTTCTACCCCTTTAGATCTTTGTAGTGGATTCACGGATGACTAGATTGGCGCTGACTGTTAGGTGTTGAGGTGTATCTGTTTCGTTAATGAGGTCATCCATCAGACCTACCGCTTCTGCACCCATGTGGTATTGATGCTGACGCACAGTTGTTAGTGAAGGAGTTATGTAGTCGCTCATGGCGATGTCGTCATGTCCTACGATTCCAACCTGATTCGGTACATCAATTCCTATTGAACGAAGTCCACGGATAGCTCCGATTGCAGAAAGATCATTGTGCGTGGCCAATCCAAAGGGAGTTGCGATCTGCTTAGCAATCTGAATAATCACATCACGACCAGATTCGAGTGAATCATCGGCTTGAAAATAGTGAACCTCCAAGTTACCTGCACCTTTAATTATTCCGCGGTAGCGTATGGAATCATGCCAATCTTGTTCTCGACCTAAGTAAACAATTTGCGGATACCCGCATTCACGCAGATGTTTAGCGGCCATTTCTCCGCCATGAAATCCATCATTGAGAACTGATGGGAAAAGATCATTCTTGGATTCAGCATCAACGATTACTATTTGCGTATCGAGTTCCATCAACTGTGTACGGTGTCGCTTAAGGAAACTTTGTGCGCAAATAAATAGCCCCGCTGCTCTTTGGCTGGCAAGGAGACTTATGTATCCAGCCTCTCTGTCGGTGTCCTCTGATGAGTTGCAAAGTATTATGGAATAACCGAGCTTTTGGGCGGCATCTTCGATACCTCGTACAAGTTCTGGGTAATAAGGATTCTGGATATCTGTTATTACTAAACCCAAAACCGTGGACTTCTGACGTCTCAGTGATTGTGCAATCGACGATGGGTGAAAGCTCAACTTGGCAATGCTGTGCTCCACCCGGGATCGAGTTTCAGGAGAAACGTAGCCCACCCCCGCAAGTACTCGACTCACTGTAGACGAGGAGACTCGTGCATCTCGTGCTACGTCATTGATTGTCGAGGGGGATTTCTTGATCATCGAGAGAGATCGCCACCAATTTCAAATCCTTCAGCCTGTGCAACTTTAAGAGAAATCATTTGCAGCACTCGTAAGTCGCTCTCGGCGTCAGCGATGGTGCTCCCTCTTTGAACGGAAGTCGAAACCATTTCATAGAATTCATCGAGTTCGGTTTCGAAGGACCCTACATAAGATGTGAATTCAGATTTCTGCAATCCGCTAGCTACATTTGTAATGCTAGTTAATTTAGTTGGAAATCTTAGAAAATATGGACTTCCAAATTGAAGATGATGAGACGAGTGTTCGCCAATCCACATGACTTCCTCTTGATATTCAGGATAGTTCTCGATGTATAA
>CAIYRR010000081.1 GCA_903928745.1 uncultured Actinomycetes bacterium
AACCTGGGGAAGGGGGCGCTGAAAATGTTTCTAGGCACCCACGAGCCACGTCTTGATGACAAAGGTCGCTTAATACTTCCCGCAAAATTCCGCGAAGAGTTAGCTGCAGGTCTAGTTATTACTAAAGGACAAGAACGTTGTCTTTATGTTTTTCCATCTGCTGAATTTGCAACGATCACAGATCAGCTAAGACAAGCGCCAGTCACTGCTAAATCGGCCCGCGATTACATGCGCGTGATGTTCGCCGGTGCACACGATGAAATTCCTGATCGTCAAGGACGCATCACTATTCCTCAAGGTTTACGTACATATGCAGCACTTGAAAAAGAGTGCGTTGTTATCGGAGCAAATACACGCGTTGAAATTTGGGACGCAACTTCTTGGAATGAATATTTGGCAGATCGTGAAAAGGGATTCGCCGATGTTTCCGAGGAGGTATTCCCAGGACTGTTCTAAGAAACAAGTAAGGACGTGGTCTCTCTTGTGGCCACCGCCGACCTTAAGCAGCGGCGCCACTTCCCCGGCGCCGCTCCTAAAAGCTCCGTCGGGCGGCGGTGACCAGAGGAGAGAGCGCAGTAAGAACTTCAAGTGATTCAAACAAACGCAAGACACGAGTGGTTAAGGAAGGCAAGAGAAGTGGGGGAGAAGATGCCAGTACATGTTTCAGTAATGCTTGATCGATGCATCGCATTGCTTACTCCCGCTATAGAAAAAACTTCTTCGCCCGTTGTTGTTGATGCCACTCTCGGATTGGGTGGTCACAGTGAGGCGCTTCTTCGTAAACACTCAGCCCTAACAGTTATTGGAATTGATCGCGATCCAGAGGCGATTGCATTTGCTACAGCCAGACTTTCTGAATTCGGTGATCGTTTTCAACCCGTTCACGCTGTTTATGACGAGATCGAAAATGTAATTGAGTCCGCTGGGTTCAAGAAAGTCAATGGAATTCTCTTCGATTTAGGAATCTCATCTATGCAAGTTGATGAGAATGCTCGCGGGTTTTCTTATTCTCAAGATGCACCACTAGATATGCGCATGGATCGAAGCCAAGGACAAAGTGCAGGCGATCTCATCAACCATGAAACACGCGAAAACCTTATTGCAATCTTGAGGAAGTTCGGCGAAGAGAAGTTTGCTCCACGCATTGTTGACGCCATTCTGAAACAACGCGCGATCGCACCAATGAATTCAACAATTCAGTTAGCTGAATTAGTAAAAGAAAATATTCCTGCAGCTACGCGTCGTACTGGTGGAAATCCAGCAAAGCGCACTTTCCAAGCTTTGCGTATTGCGGTTAATGACGAACTCGGCGCCCTCACCAGAGCCATCCCAGATTCCATGGATTCCTTAATGGTGGGTGGGCGTCTTGTTGTTATGTCTTTCCAATCCCTTGAAGACCGCATTGTTAAAGAGTTCTTTGTTAAAGCCTCAACTTCAACTAGCCCACGGGAACTTCCTGTGGAGCTCCCTCAATTTGCTGCCAAATTCTCGTTGATCGTGAAGAACAGCGAAGTACCAACGCAAGAAGAACTTAATGAAAATCCGAGGTCGCAATCGGTGCGACTTCGTGCAATTGAAAGGATCGCTGCATAGTGGCAATTACATCGCTCGCCCCGGAAATCAATCGCGCCAAGAAATCGGTTGTAGAGAAGTCATCTCGAGCCGTTCTTCGCCTTGTTCCAGATATGGGCACAGGAGAAAAAGCAGATAACAAGACATTTATTACTTTCGTCTCTGTCGTTGGCGCATTTGGTTTGCTCTTGCTTCTTGGAATCAATACTTTGCTCGCACAGGGTGCTTTTGAATTGCACCGTTTGCAAGGGCAAGCCACAACATTAAATGATCAACGCGAAGCGCTGGTTCGTCAGATGGCTAAAGCTTCCTCTCCAGAGCAAGTTGCTGCGAACGCTAAGAAACTTGGCATGGTTCCATCAACGAATCCTCGTTTTCTTGCAGTAGATCCTGCAGCTGGCGCAGCCGCTTCAAAATAATCATGGGTAACTTCCAAATAGCACGAGAGCGGATTAGGTGGCTTATCGCCATCATCTGCGTCGTACTCATGCTCTTTGGACTGCGCTTAATTGATATTCAGGCGGTACAGGCACAGACATATGCCCAACGTGCATCCAATGAGATGGCTCGCACGAGCATCATGCCAGCACCACGTGGTGCAATCACAGATATCAATGGTTTCGAATTCGCACGAAGTGTTTCAGCGCTCAATGTAGTTGTCGATCAAACACTGATAAAGGACCCCCTCAAGGCTGCACAAATTGCAGCACCGATCTTGTCGATGTCCGTTGCAGATGTTCAGAAGCAAATTACAGGAACGCGTCGCTGGTACATGGTCGCAAGAAGCGTGACCCCAGCAAAATGGAACGCCCTTACCGCCGCATTCACTCGATATAACCAATCACTTTCGCGTGCAGATTCAAGTAAGCGAATCTTTGGATTCTTTTCTGAACGCGGATATGTTCGTGAATACCCATCAGGATCATCGATTGCGAGTCTTGTTGGTTTTGTAAACCAGGCAGGTATCGGGGCGGCCGGTATTGAATGGAGCATGAACTCAAAGATTTCAGGTACTGATGGAAAGTACGAATACGCAGATGGGTATGGCGCCCAAATCCCTGGATCGCAACAAGAATTAATTACAGCTAAAACCGGAACCACTGTACGACTCACCATCGATAGAGATGTTCAGTGGGTGGCTTCACAAGCAATTTTGGCCGCAGTCAAGAAAGCACATGCGCTCAGCGGAACTGTCATTGTGATGGATCCAAAGACCGGCGCCATTCTTGCTCATGCCACCGCACCAACATTTAATCCAAATAACACATCAAATGTTCCGCTGTCTTTGATGCGTAACCCTTCAGTCCAAGAAGTGTATGAACCAGGTTCCACGGGAAAAGTCATCACACTCGCTGCGGCAATCGAAGAGAAGAAAGTTACTCCTACGACCGTTTTCACAGTCCCATATTCCATGAAAGTATCAAACGCTCTCTTTAAGGATCACGAAAAACATCCGACTGAAAAACTCACTACCACTGGCATCCTTGCGATTTCGAGTAATACAGGTGCCATTCAAGTGGGCGCCAAACTTGGCAATACAGTCCTGTATGACTATTTGAGGAAATTCGGTATTGGATCAAGCACTGGATCAGGTCTTCCCGGAGAGTCGGATGGAACACTGGCGCAAGTTTCTACATGGTCAGGCACAACCGCGCCAACCGTTGCATTTGGTCAGGGATATTCTGTGACTGCGATGCAAGCAACAAGTGTCTTTGCAACTATTGCTAATAATGGCGTTCGCGTTTCTCCAACCGTCATTGCAGGCACGAGCGATGCCAGCGGAAACTTCACACCATCTGCCAAACGTGCAAGTGTTAAAGCAATCAGCCCTTCCACGGCGGCTCAACTGCGTCTCATGATGGAGAGCGTTGTTACTGCAAATGGAACAGCACCAGAGGCAGCAATTCCTGGTTATCGTGTAGCAGGTAAAACGGGTACAGCAATGAGGGTCGATGACTCTTGCCATTGTTATAAGGGATACACCGCTTCCTTTATCGGATTTGCACCTGCTGATAATCCGCAATACGTCATCAGCGTGACAATTCAAGCGCCACAAGGAATTCACTGGGGCGGAACTTTGGGAGCACCAGTATTTAAAACCGTCATGTCATTTGTGCTTCAGTCGCGTCATGTTGCTCCAACACAAACCAAAGCAGCTGCTTATCCTTTGAACGCGGCGCAGGTAGGTGCGCTTCGTGTCAAAGATTTAAAAAGCCTTAAGAGTGTGAAGCCATAATGACCCGCCCGCTCTATTCATATGTGAAGCCTCTAGAGGCTATTGCAGCGCTTGTAGGGGCTACATGCGACACGGTTGGTGTTGAGATTTCAGGGATGACAAATATCAGTTCTGAAATTCACGAGGGAGATCTCTTTCTCGCTTTCCCTGGGGCAAAAACTCATGGTGCGAATTATTGGGAGCAAGCCAAAAGTCTCGGAGCACGTGCGGTTCTCACCGATTCGAAAGGTGCGCAGTTAATCCAAGATCTGCCGGTCATCATTGTAGAAAACCCGCGTCGCGTTGCCGGGATTGTGAGTTCATGGTTCTACGCAGAACCCATGCGCGATATGTATTGTGCAGGTATTACGGGAACAAATGGCAAAACCACCACAACTACTTTGCTTTATCAAATTTGGTCTTTGGCAGGCCGCGAAGCAGGACTTGTCGGCACCGTTGAAACTCGGATCGGCCGAGATGTCATTTCTAGCAAACGCACTACGCCCGAAAGTAGTGACCTTCAAAGTCTGTCTGCGTCGATGCGCGAAAGACACGTTCGCAATTTCGCGATGGAAGTTTCTAGCCATGCCATATCGCTTGATCGTGTGCGTGGTTCGCATTTCAATGCGATTGGTTTTTCAAATCTCACTCAAGACCATCTAGATTTTCATGGAAGCATGGAAGACTATTTCTTAGCAAAGTCCAGGGTATTCACCACTGAATTCGCTGATCGTGCCTTCATTAATATCGACGATTCTTATGGAGCCAGACTTGCCGAGAGCACCGAGTTACCTGTAATCCGACTCTCGAGGTCTGGAGCGAATTCCGATTGGAGTTATGTCTCCGTTGTGCCCCACATCAAAGGACAAGATATTTGCGTGCGCGGTCCGGGTGGAGTTTTGCTGGAAGGAACTCTTGCGCTTCACGGAGAATTCAATCTGGATAATGCTTTGATGGCGATCGCAATTGCCTACGACAGCGGAATAGATATTCTCGATTTAGCAGCGCTACTTCCTGCATTACAAGGGGCAGAAGGACGCTTAGAGGCGGTAAATGTAGGTCAGAATTTTGCAGCCTTTGTTGACTATGCGCACTCTCCCGATGCGGTCACTCGAGTATTGAACACGTGCAGAGAGATGACGCAAGGAAAAGTTATTGCGGTTCTGGGATGCGGGGGAGATAGAGATAATTCAAAGCGACCACTAATGGGTGCGGCTTTGGCAGAGGGGTCTGACATTGCGATTTTCACAAGTGATAATCCAAGGTCAGAAGACCCTCAAGAGATTTTGCGGCAGATGAGTGCGGGCGTTGTGATTGCTTCTCCGACCTGCATTATCAGCGAACGCGCTGAAGCAATACGACGTGCAGTTTCGCTTGCATCTGCTGGAGATCTGGTAATTGTTCTTGGTAAAGGTCATGAACTCGGTCAAGATATTAAAGGCGTAGTAACACCTTTCGATGATCGCCTCGTGCTTGCTTCTGCAATTGAGGGTCGCCAATGATTGCAATGATGGCGAGTGAATTGGCAAAAGTTATCGACGGAGTTATGCATGACTCCAATGATGTATCCGTAAGCGGGAGCGTTGTCATTGACTCCCGTGATGTCACTGTTGGAGGAATCTTCTTCGCCATTAAAGGGGAGAAGTTGGATGGTGCGGATTATTCTGATGATGCCTATAAGCGCGGTGCGGTTTTAGTAATCGCCCAACGACAAGTCAGCGGTCCTTGCATTGTTGTCGAAGATGTCGTCGTTTCACTTGGCAAACTTGCTCGTCATGTAAGAGAAGAATTAGTAAATCTCGAAGTCATTGCTATTACGGGTTCGCAGGGCAAAACAACCACGAAGGATCTAATCTCTTGGATTACCTCTCTCGTGGGCAAAACCGTGGCGACCTTTGCTTCCTACAACAACGAAATCGGACTTCCCTTAACTATTTTGAATTGCACTCAAGAAACCAAATATTGCGTTGTTGAAATGGGGGCTCGGCGCTCTGGCGATATAGCCCTACTGTGCGAAATTGCTCAACCCAATTACGGAGTCGTATTGAAAGTAGGCTCGGCCCACATTGGGGAATTTGGATCCCAAGAAATTATCGCTCGAACGAAGGCTGAGCTCGTAACATCATTGAAGGGTGATGGTGTTGCAATTCTGGGAAGCTATGACGAATTTACTCCGCACATGGCAGATGACTTATCGATCAAGAAGATCACTTTTGGCGAAGGTCCAAATGAGGATGTTCGAGCGACCGACATTGAAATACGAGAAGGTAGAGCCCATTTTGATCTGGTCACTCCCGTGGGCAGGGCCGCTGTTGGGTTGCGCCTTATTGGAGAACATCAAGTTTCGAATGCGCTAGCCGCCGCAGCGGTGGCCACAGCACTTGGAATATCTCTTGACACTATTGCAGGCGGGCTCTCCACTGCAGAAGTGCACAGCAAATGGCGGATGGAACTTCATGAGTTGCCTGGATTACTTCTGATAAATGATGCCTATAACGCGAATACTGAATCGACTGCGGCAGCGCTGAGAGTTTTGGCCCTTTTCGCTCAAGAACGTGGTGGGTTGTCCTGGGCATTTCTTGGAAAGATGCATGAACTCGGCGAGTCCTCCGCGCAAGAACACGCAAAAATTGGCACCCTTGCGGAGTCGATGGGGATCGATCACCTTGTTTGCGTATCCGCTCCGGAGTACGCCCTAGCGCTCTCTGATTCCGACGACATAAGAGTGCATCTATGCACATCGATATCGGAGGCCGAATTGTTTGCAGAACACTTCTCTCCAGGAGATTCTGTCTTAGTAAAAGCTTCAAGGGCGGAGAAACTAGAACTCCTCGCGGAATCTTTGATCTCAACATGGAATTCGAAATTAGGTGAACAAGAGTGAGAGAGATATTAATTGCAGGGGCATTCTCACTGCTGATGAGTTTATTTGGAACGCCGTTACTTATCCGCTGGCTAGGCGGTCACGGTTATGGGCAAATTATTAGAGACGATGGACCATCAAGTCATCACACTAAACGTGGCACTCCCACTATGGGCGGAATTATCATCATCTCGTCTTCCGTCCTTGGGTTCCTATTTGGGCACTTGATTACACAGACGCCCATAAGCATTTCAGCGCTTCTTGTTATCGGTTTAGTTGTATCACTTGGATTTGTCGGATTTCTTGATGACTGGCTCAAAGTTTCAAAACAGCGCTCATTAGGACTCACTGGCTGGCAAAAGGTTGCAGGGCAAACAACATTTGCGGCAATCTTTGGCGCCCTGGGAATTCATTTTCTTGATAAAGATGGTCTTGCTCCAATTTCGCTTCACTTGTCAACGGTTCGCGACACCTCTTTAAAGCTCGCGCCCATTCTCGTTGTACTAGGAATCGTTCTCATGGTGAGTGCCACGAGTAACGGAGTAAATCTCACGGACGGTTTAGATGGATTGGCCACTGGCGCTTCAGTGATGACTTTTCTTGCATTCATTTTGATAGGTGTATGGGAATTTGGTCAAGGGTGTGCAGTCACACCAGGTATCAACTGTTATCAAGTTCGAGATCCGCTAGATATTGCGGTGCTCGCTGCAGCATTTGCCGCATCATGTACCGGATTCCTTTGGTGGAATGCCTCTCCTGCCAAGATCTTTATGGGAGACACGGGTGCGCTAGCGCTAGGCGGAGCAATCGCAGGAATTGCCGCAACACTTCGTATCGAGCTACTTCTGATTCCTCTGGGTGGTCTTTTTGTCATCATCACAATGTCTGTGATCATTCAACGTTTGTATTTCAAAGCATCTGGAGGAAAACGCGTTTTCAAAATGGCGCCACTCCAACACCATTTTGAATTAAGCGGATGGGGAGAGGTCACGATCGTTCTGCGTTTTTGGATTATTGCAGGGTTGTCTGTGGCGCTGGGCCTTGGCCTGTTCTATGCACAATGGGTGTCAAAGTAACTGTGCTCGTCAGCGAAATCTTCCAATCACGCGCACTTGTACTGGGTGGCGGCGTAACTGGGCGATCCGTTGAAAAAGTGCTTCTATCCCTTGGTGCTCATGTTCATATTTATGATGAAAAGAGCAGGAGCGAAAGCGCTGTCACCTTGGATGCGATCGAAGGTGGCGAATGGAATTTTGCCGTTGCTTCACCCGGATGGCGCTTAGATCATCCCCTGGTCGTCGCGCTTCAAAATCGAAACGTTGAAGTAATTAGTGAAATTGATTTAGCTTGGTTGTTGCATCTAGAACGAAATCCAGGTCAGAAATGGCTTGCGGTCACTGGGACAAATGGCAAAACGACAACCGTAGAACTTACTGCAGCAATCATTGACCAGTCTGGTAGACCTGCAATCGCATGCGGCAACGTTGGGGAAACAGTTATCGAAGTCGTCATGAGTGAAAATGCATACGATTACTTAGTCCTCGAGCTTTCATCTTTCCAATTAGCCTGGAGTCGCCTACCGCAATTTCAGGCCGCGGCCATTCTTAACATTGCTGATGACCATGTTGATTGGCACGGTGGCTTTGAAGAGTACGTAGGTGCAAAAATCCATATTCTCGACCAAACGGAAATTGCGATTTTGAATGCTGATGACGGAGTCGTCGTTCAGGCTACGCAGCACTTCACGGGTAAGAAAGTTTTCTTCTCTTTAGATACACCCGCTCCGGGAGAATTAGGCCTGGTAGAGGAGTTACTTGTCGATCGCGCCTTTGTTGCCGATCCTCAAGAGGCCACAATGATTGCTGAATTACTCGATGTGACGCCAAGTGCACCGCACAATGTTTCAAATTCCCTTGCGGCAGCGGGATTGGCCCTAAGTATTGGCGTATCCCATGCGGATATCCGCACGACAATTGCCAATTTTCGCCCTGGACGACACAGAATAGAGAAGGTACTCGAATCTTCTGGCATTACGTGGATTGATGATTCAAAAGCAACAAACCCTCATGCAGCAGCGGCATCGTTAATGTCTGCACTTTCAGTTGTTTGGATCGCTGGCGGTTTGGCCAAAGGTGCATCCATGAGCGCACTTATTTCAAAAACGCATAAGCGTATTCGCGCAGCGATCATCATCGGACAAGATAGAGAGTTGATTGCAAAAGAGTTGATGGAGCAGGCACCTAACATCCCTGTGATACGTGTTGATCCGGAGGACGATTCAGGTCTCACTCTTATGGAGAAGGTAGTTAACGCGGCGAAAGGCATTGCAATTTCAGGGGACACAGTTTTATTAGCCCCGGCTTGTGCCTCGATGGATCAATTCGTTTCTTACGATGACCGCGGAAATCAATTCCGTGATGCCGTACTCAAACTGGTCCCTCATGAGTAGAGAAGGATTTCTCTCTAAGCCCATAAGTTCTTATTACCTGCTATTAGGAAGTACCGCAGCACTGACCGGGCTTGGACTCGTGATGATTTTGTCAGCCTCTTCTATCCATTCCTTAGAAACAAATGGATCTTCCTACGCAATCGTGTTGCGACAGATAGGGTTCCTACTTATTGCATTGCCTCTCGGATTTCTTGCAAGCAGACTTCGAATCGCATTATGGAAAGTTTTAGCCAGATTTTCATTTTTGATATCGGTACTTATGTTGTTGGCTTTAAGACTTCCTGTCATCGGACACACTGTAAATGGAAATCGAAATTGGCTGGGTTACGGGCCGATTATTTTCCAACCCAGTGAGTTTGCGAAATTCTTCATGATTTTGTGGGCTGGCTACATGATGGCAAAACGCGCTGGCAGCAGCTCTCAGGAGACGAATGTGATTGCCTTACTCTTGCCAGGTTTCGTTGTCGTTATGGCATTGATTATGGCCGGCAAAGATCTTGGAAATGCTGCGGTTTTCGCCTCAATTTTGATTTGTTTGCTCTTCATTTCTGGGATTCGCTTAAGGCTCATTGGTTTTAGTGCGGGCGCCGTAGTTGTCATTGTCGGAATTCTTGTCGCAACAACACCTAACAGAATGAAGCGTGTACTTGTTGTTCTTAATCCATTTTCAAATGAGTATTACAAACTAAGCGGGTGGCAACCGGCGCATAGTTTGATGGGATTGGCCAGCGGCGGCCTCTTTGGAGTAGGTCTCGGTGCAAGCCGACAAAAATGGGGAAATCTTGCCGAGGCGCATACGGATTTTATTTTTTCAGTGATAGGCGAGGAGCTTGGTCTCTTTGGAACCTTATGTGTTTTGCTGTTATTAGGTGCGCTTATTTTCTCGATCTTCCGAATCGCATTGCGTGCTAACGACCCTATGATTCGTTTTGCTTGTGCTGGAATTGGATGCTGGATTGCCACTCAAACTGTTTTGAACATCGGTTCTGCGACCAGCGTTCTCCCTGTGGTGGGCGTTACGCTTCCATTACTCTCTTACGGAGGTTCTTCGGTGATTGCAACGTATGGCGCATTAGGTTTTGTGCTTGGCGCGGCAATGCGCGATCCCGCAATTGCGCCGATGATTAAGAGAGCTAAGAAATCGTGAATTCTCGAATAGTTTTCGCCGGCGGCGGTACGGCAGGGCATGTTGAACCCGCTCTTGCTGTAGCTCGTGAATGGTTGCGCCAACATCCAGGGGATGAGTGCATATTCCTGGGGACTTCGCAGGGCTTGGAAACTACTTTGATTCCCGAATCTGGATTTACGCTCTCACTCATACCAAAAGTCGCCATGCCCCGAAAACTCAATTTAGATTTGGTGAGTTTCCCTTTTCGTTTTGCATCATCCATTAGGAGTGCAAGAAGCGTCATCGCGGGCGCCAAAGCAGTGGTTGGGTTTGGCGGATATGTTTCCGCATCCGCCTATCTAGCTGCGCGCATGGAAAGAGTTCCGATAGTTATTCACGACGCGAATGCGAAAATAGGCTGGGCAAACCGATTCGGTAGTTTGTTCACAGAATATTTGGCAACGACTCACCCCGTAAGTCAAGGCAAGTTCAGCGATGCTCTGATCACGGGTGTTCCTTTGAAAGATGATATTCAGGAGAGTTTCAACAGCGCCCAGAAGGATTGGGCACATGCGCGCGAGAATGCGAAAGCCTCATGGGGGTGGAGCCCCGATAGCAAAGCGATTATCGTGATGGGGGGCTCGCAAGGTTCGGTCGCACTTAATAATGTGATTGCGCAATGCATGTCAGAACTCACTTCCAGAGGCGTACAGATTCTTCATTCGGTTGGAAAACTAAATACTCTGCCAGAGAGCAAACCTGGTTATGTCGCTGTCCCGTATATAAGTGATATGTCTCGCGCCTATCTTGGCGCCGATTTAATCATTGCCCGAAGTGGAGCAGTTACTGTTGCCGAAATGGGGGCACTGGGTCGTTACGCGCTCTTTATTCCTTTGCCTACAGGCAACGGTGAGCAAGCGCTTAACGCTAAAGAATTAATAAAAGATGGTCGTGCAACACTCATGGATCAAGAGAATTTCACTGCACCGTGGTTAGTTGCCAATGTGGATTCTCTTTTGGCGAAATCGATGGCCACCTCTGTAGCAGGGAGCGACTCAGACATTCATGCGGCAAGCAAAATCGTTGCACTCATGGAACATGCAATGGCGCAGAAAGTGGCCACGCGATGAAATATTCCTTGAATGACCTTCGCGGAAAACGAGTTCATTTTGTAGGTATTGGCGGTGCAGGAATGAGCGGACTGGCGCGAATAATGGTCCGTCAATCTATTCATGTTTCAGGTTCGGATATGAAGGACTCTTCTGTGTTGTCGGGGTTGCGCGCTATAGGTGCTGACGTTCATGCCCAACACCAGGCGGAAAATGTAGACGGTTCAGATTTTCTTGTCTTTTCAACTGCCATTGATCAGAAGAATCCTGAAATTATCCGCGCTACGCAATTAGCAATCCCTATGCTTTCTCGAGCACAGGCCCTTGCCATTCTTATGTCGGAATCTCGTAGCATCGCCGTCGCCGGCACTCACGGGAAAACCACAACATCATCTATGTTGACTGTAGCTATTCAAAGTTGTGGCGAAGACCCATCATTTGCAATCGGTGGCACCCTTACGGCTTCAGGTTCCAATGCACATAAAGGAACAGGTGAATTCTTCGTCGCCGAAGCGGATGAGTCAGATGGATCCTTTGTCGCGTACAAACCTTTCGGTGCAATCATCACGAATATCGAACATGATCATGTGGATTATTTTGCAACACCTGAGTCAGTCATCGCAGCATTTACCGATTTCATTGCCACGATTTCACCTGATGGTTTTCTCGTCTATTGCGCCGATGACCGCCAAGCAAGTGAATTGGGATTAATTTCTGAAAATGTAACTAGGTACTCCTACGGAGTCGATGAGAGAGCAGATTTGCGAATTGATCGCATCGAGCTCACTCCTTCTGGGTCGCACGCCAGAGCACTGTGGCGAGGAAAATCAATTGGCGAAATTCAGGTAAATGTTCCGGGCCACCATAACCTGCTCAATGCTGCAGGGGCTCTCACCGCTGGATTAGCTTTAGGTTTACCGGCCCCACAACTCCTTTCTGGCTTGTCCACTTTTCATGGCACAGGACGACGATTTGAATTAAAGGGACAAGTCCAGGGAATCAGAGTGATTGATGATTATGGACACCACCCAACCGAAATCATTGCTACTTTATTGGCGGCGAAACGCTATGCGACAGATGGAAGAGTCCTGGTTGTTTTCCAGCCTCATCGATATACCCGAACAAAGGCTTTCACTCCTGAATTTGCTCAATCACTTGATATGGCCGATCACTCATGGGTTCTTGAGGTTTACGGTGCAAGTGAAGCCCCTATTCCTGGGGTGAGTGGTCAATCCATTTCCGCGCTTATGCAACGAGGTACTTTTGAACCGAATTTCATCAACGCATGTGAAGAAGTAGTTGAGTACGCACGACCAGGTGATGTAATTCTGACTCTCGGCGCGGGAGATGTCAGCTCGCTCGCTCCCATCATCGTAGAAACTTTGGCAAAGAAATATTCCAAGAGTTCATCCAGTGAATAAAGTTAAAAGAGTACTTATTGTTCTAGGACTTATTGCTGCTTTAGCAAGTGCTTCCTATCTCTTGGGTTGGTCATCATTTTTTAGCGTAAAAGAGATCATTGTGACCGGCGCACCAAATGATGCGAGTGCTCAATCGGTGCTCGCGGCGACGGAAATTACTCGGGGAGAGAAACTCGCAAGAATAGAAACACGTGTCGCAACCAAGGCTCTCTCAAATATTGCATGGATTGACCACTCACATGTTGCACGAGATTGGATTCATCAACGTGTGACGATTCAAGTATCTGCACGAACTCCGATTGCTCGTTACGGTGAGGTTCTCGTAGATAAGAACGGTGCCGTCTTTTCTCTGCCGAATTATCAAGCAGGCACATTGCCATTGGTGAAGTCGGCCAATCCTGACTCGCTTAATTTCGCCGTGCGACTACTCACTCAACTACCGCAATCGGTCACATCTGTCTTGCAAGAGATTCAAACGCAAGGCACCCATTCAGCGGTTTTCTCTCTCTCGATAAATGGTCGCGTCTTGAACATTACTTGGGGAGATGAAAGTGATATGGCCCTTAAAGTGAAGGTATATCAAGCTTTAATCGCACTTCCAGAAAATTCAAAAATTACTGATATGGATGTCTCTGCTCCGCATGCACCTATCGTCAAATAAATCTAAAAGCTAAATACTTTTCATATGTGAACTTGTCGTGTCGGTGTTTGCTTAGAATTCATGCGCGCCGTACGGTCACCTTACAAAGAGAGAGCACTGTAATTCTCAAGTTGAGGGTTATGGTGCATAAGGAGGACGCACCGTGGCTTCACCGCAGAATTATTTAGCAGTCATCAAAGTTGTTGGTATTGGTGGCGGTGGAGTTAATGCTGTCAATCGAATGATTGATGTTGGACTCAAAGGCGTTGAGTTCATCGCAATCAATACTGACGCACAACATTTATTAATGAGTGATGCCGATGTGAAATTGGATATCGGTCGCAAGTCAACGCGCGGACTCGGTGCGGGTGCATCTCCAGAGCGCGGTCGCGAAGCAGTGCTTGATCACGTAGATGAAATTGAAGAAGCGCTTCGTGGTGCGGATATGGTTTTTGTTACCGCAGGAGAAGGTGGCGGAACCGGAACAGGCGGAGCGCCGATTGTCGCGAAGATCGCTCGCGAACTTGGTGCGCTCACTATTGGCGTAGTCACTCGTCCATTTTCTTTCGAAGGAAAAGTTCGTACTCGCCAGGCAGATGAAGGCATCGAAGAATTACGTGCCGAAGTGGATACATTGATTGTTATCCCAAATGATCGACTACTGGCTATTTCAGATCGCTCTATTACTGCGGTGGAAGCCTTTAAGAGTGCTGACCAAGTTCTGCTTTCAGGCGTTCAAGGAATCACAGAGATCATCACCCAACCAGGATTGATTAACCTTGATTTTGCTGATGTGAAAAGCGTGATGACGGATGCGGGTTCTGCACTCATGGGAATCGGTTCTGCACGTGGAGAGAATCGTGCAGTCCGTGCGGCCGAACTCGCGATTTCGAGTCCACTTTTGGAGGCCTCAATTGATGGCGCTATGGGTGTACTTCTTTCTGTCGCTGGCGGATCCGATCTTGGTCTCTTTGAAATCAATGAGGCATGTGAATTAGTTCAGGCGGCAGCGCACCCTGAGGCAAAGATTATCTTTGGTACAACAATTGATGACGCCTTGGGTGATGAAGTACGTATTACCGTTATTGCAGCAGGGTTCGATGGTGGATCACCAAAGAAAGTTTCTATGCCCGTGATTGATGCAGCAACTTTGAGCGGTCACGCCGATCCAATTGCCAGCAACGATCCATTGGCTGTTGCACTCGAGTTGCCTGATGAGGCCTCAAGTCGCAAACGAGTTACTTTCGAGGAGCTTGTGCATGCAGATGATGAAATTGATATCCCTGATTTCATGAGGTAAATGCTTTGTTGGCAAAAAGTTTTACAACAAGGCAAGGCGGATTCAGCAAGGCTCCTTATGGTTCCCTCAATCTTGCTCTCCATGTGGGTGATGACCCAGTTGATGTACTTCGCAATCGCGCAAAGCTCGATTGCCCTCCTGTTCAATTCATGAATCAAGTTCATGGAGATCGAGTAGTTGTCATAGATTCCATTTCGACTCACGAGCCAACTGCTGATGCTTTAGTGACTCAGGTAAGAGGAATTGCGTTGGCTGTGATGGTTGCAGATTGCATCCCTTTACTCTTATGGGACTTGGCCCAAACAACGGTTGGGGTGGTGCATGTTGGGCGCCGTGGTTTAGTAAATGCAATCGCTTTAAAGACAGTAGAAATTATGCGTGAACTAGGAGCCGTTGATCTCCAAGCAGAGTTAGGGCCATCTATTTGCGGTGGTTGTTATGAAGTGGGCGAAGATATTTATGCAGAGGTCCTTGCAGATCATCCAGAGGCAGCGTCTCAGACTCCGAAGGGGACGTTCGCTTTGGATCTACCTCAGGCTTTGATTTCACAGTTGAGGAGTCAAGGGATAAATCCGAGAGAATCCAGAGAGTGCACAGTCGAAGATGATAACTATTTCTCATATCGTCGTGATGGAGTCACTGGGCGAACGGCAGGACTCATATGGCGCAATTAGAAAGAAGAGAAGTTCTTTCTTCGAATCTCATTTCTGTGCAAGAGCGGATTCAGACTGCCTGCAAATCAGCAGGGCGAAATCCCGAAGAGATCACTCTTGTCGCGGTGACAAAAACCTATCCAGTAAGTGATGTCGAAATTCTGGCAGATCTTGGTGTGAAAGATTTTGGCGAGAACAGAGAGCAAGAAGGACGCGAGAAGGCGATGCAGGTGCCCGGAAATTGGCATTTCCAGGGACAGATTCAGAGTAATAAAATTGCTTCGATTGCGTCGTGGGCGAGCGTTGTCCATTCACTCGATGATGCAAAACATGTAGAGCGATTTGCACGGGTGATGCCAGATGGCAAAACAATGAAAGTTTTTATTCAAGTGGCCTTAAATGCCTCGGAGGGCAGAGGGGGAGTTCTCCCTGAATTCTTAGCTGAAATGGCCGAATTAATTGGCTCATTTTCCCAGTTTATTTTGCGAGGTCTCATGGCAGTTGCCCCACTGGGAGAGGATCCCAATAAAGCATTTGAGCGATTGGCACGAATTCATAGTGTTTTTAGCCAACAATTTCCAGATTCCCCAGCCCTCTCTGCCGGGATGAGCCATGATTTCGAGAGTGCTATTTCACACGGTGCGACACATGTGCGTATTGGAAGCTCAATCCTGGGTTCGCGGAGTAACCCCCTGTAACGTTTAACCATGGCTAATGCACTGCGCAAGATGGCGAACTACCTTGGACTCATGGACGATCTCGAAATGGACGTCATTGAGGCACCTTCGACTCGAATCCCATCCCAAACTTCAGATCGAGATGTCCGAATCAAAACACGTGAGGCCCGCAATGCTCCATTAGCAGTTGCGCCTGCACCAGCTGTGCAGATGGACCTTCCTGTTCTTGATCGCATCGTTACTTTGCATCCTCGCTTCTACAACGAGGCCCGCACCATTGGCGAGCATTATCGTTTAGGAAATCCAGTCATCATGAATTTAAGTGACATGGAAGAAAATGAACGCAAACGTCTTGTTGATTTTGCCAGCGGTTTAGTTTTCGGCCACAACGGAAAGATTGAAAGAGTAACTTCCAAAGTATTCTTACTCTCACCTGCAAACGTGAAGGTAAGCAGTGAAGACAAGACAGCGGCTGCTGAAGCAAGTTTCTTTAATCAAAGCTGATGCTTCACGTAGGCGACATTCTTGTCACGATACTTCGCTTGTTCCTATTTGCCTTGCTCGGAAGATTAATTCTTGATTACGTTCGACTTTTTTCCCGATCATGGCGCCCCCGTGGCGTAATGCTCTTTTTGGCAGAAGCCATTTATGGAATCACGGATAAGCCAACAGCTTTTGTGCGCCGATTTGTTCCGCCTCTTCGGCTGGGCGCAGTCAGCCTAGATCTTTCTTTCTTGGTTTTGTTCTTCGCCGTACAACTAGCAATTCCTTTGGTGGCTCGTCTCTAGTTTCTTAGGCTTTTACGAGTTGAGCAACAAGACCATGTTCGTTATGACCGTGTGTGAGCGAACCCTCGTGTGTGAGTTCCAAAGCTAAGACCTCGTGCTTGATTGCTTCAGCAGATTGAAGGATCGCAGCAACTACTTCATCGTGGGCATTAAATGTGACCCGAATTCGATCACTGATTTCGAAGCCTTCTGTTTTTCGGGCCTCTTGCAAGAATCGAATTACTTCGCGAACATTTCCCGCAGCAATGAGGGCAGGTGTGAGTTCTAAGTCCAAAGCAACGCTTTCGCCATCATGGCTTGCCACAGTCCACCCTGTTTTAGGAGCTTCGGTAACAACGAGATCTTCAAGTTCAATCTTCCACTCGCCACTGGCGCTGGTAAGAGTCGCTGAAGCATCTTTGCGTATTTGCGAAACTAATGTTGCAGCAGGCTGGGCCAAAATTGCCTTAGATATTTCTTGTACATGTGCGCCATATTTTGCGCCAAGAGTTCTGAAGTTTGCCTTGATACTGACATCTACCAAGTCACCGTCAGCCATTGAGATATCTGCAAGTTCGATGACGTTGAGCTCATCGGCAATCTGCTCTTTCATTGCTGGAGGAAGAAGATCCCAACCAGGTGCGGCAATGAGTGCACGCTGTAGCGGTTGGCGCGTCTTCATTGAAGATTCTGCTCGTGCCGCGCGTCCAAGTTCAACAATTCTGCGAGTCTGGCGAACTTGCGCGGATAGGTTTTTATCAATCATTTCCTCATGCGCAACAGGGAAATCGGCCAAGTGCACCGATTCAACCAACGAGATCTCCACTGGTCGAATGAGTTCTTGCCACACGTGCTCGGTGATGAAAGGTACGAGAGGCGCCATAAGCAATGTGACCGTGCGCAGTGCATCGTGCAGTGTTGCTAGGGCAGCCGGGTCGCCATCCCAAAAGCGTCGGCGCGAGCGACGTACATACCAGTTGGATAAGTCATCGATAAATTCACCGAGTGCCTTACCAGCGCGCTGTGTATCAAAGTCCGAAAGTGATGAATCAACTTCGAGAATGAGTTCTTGTAAATCTGAATATATCCAGCGATCCATCAATGGTCGCTCGCCGATAGCGGGGGCACTTGCTAGGTCAAAGTCAGAGGCCTTGGCGTACAACGCTAAGAAGGAAACTGTATTCCAGTAGGTGAGAAGAGTTTTTCTGACTACGTCGTTAATGGCTTCATGCCCGACGCGCCTTGCTGCCCAAGGAGATCCAGCGGCCAACATGTACCAACGCACTGCATCTGCGCCATGTTCGTCCATGAGTGGGATCGGCTCAAGAACATTTCCTACGTGCTTGCTCATCTTTCGGCCATCTTTATCCAAGATATGACCAAGACAAAGGACAGTTTTGTAAGAACTTTCATCAAAGACCAAAGTTCCAATTGTCATCAACGTGTAGAACCATCCGCGAGTTTGATCGATGGCTTCACAAATAAAATCGGCAGGGTAGGCATCTGCGAATTTCTCAACGGAACCTTCTTTGTGCGGATAGCCCCATTGCGCAAAAGGCATCGCACCAGAGTCATACCAACAGTCAATAACTTCATTTACGCGAATCATCGGTGCCTGGCATTGCGAGCATGCCCAGGAAATGTCATCGACGAATGGGCGATGCGGATCGAGATTACTTAAATGAGCACCTGCTAATTCACCGAGTTCAGCCAATGAGCCGACGCAGACATCATGCTTGTTTTCACAACGCCAAATCGGAAGCGGTGTGCCCCAATAGCGGTTACGAGAAAGAGCCCAATCGATATTGTTGTTGAGCCAATCTCCGTAACGACCAGTCTTAATCGTTGTTGGATGCCAATCCGTTTTCTCATTCTCGCGGATGAGTTCATCTTTGATAGAAGTGGTTCGGATATACCAAGAAGGTTGAGCGTAATAAAGCAGTGCAGTGTGACAGCGCCAGCAATGAGGGTATTGGTGCTCGTAGGGTTGATGTTTGTAAAGAGCTCCGTGAGTACGCAACTCTTTCACCAATAATTTATCTGCGTCCTTAAAGAACATTCCGCCGATAAGTTCTACTTCAGGTAAGAAAGTTCCATTGCCAGCAATTGGATTAACAACCGGTAATCCATACCCACGGCAAACGAGTAAGTCGTCGGCACCAAAAGCAGGAGATTGATGAACTAATCCTGTTCCGTCTTCGGTGGTGACATAAGTTGCCAAAACTACAAAATGAGAATCGGGGATATCTACGTAATTAAAGGGACGCTGATAAGTCGTGCGCTCAAGATCTCGACCGAGAACTTTCTGGATAATTCTTACTTCGCCCTTAAGAAAACTTACGAGAGGATCTGCAATGACAAGAACTTCTGTCCCATCTTCAGTTTTCTCTTCAACAACAAGATAGGTGACTTCAGGGTGAACCGCGATTGCCGTGTTAGAAACTAGAGTCCAAGGGGTAGTTGTCCATACCAACAAACTTGCACCCAGCTCTTTGAACGGACCCGAAGTAATCGGAAAGCGCACATAAACGGATGGATCGGTGATGGTTTCATAACCTTGCGCCAACTCATGATCAGAAAGACCCGTTCCACAACGTGGGCAATATGGAGCAACACGGTGATCTTGAACCAAGAGACCCTTGTTCCAAATTTCTTTAAGGCTCCACCAAACGCTCTCGACATATTCAGGGGACATGGTCCAGTAGGCCTCATCGAAATCGACCCAGAAACCCATCCGGTCTGTCATTTGGGTGAATGCGCCAACATGGCGTTGGACCGACTCGCGGCATTTGTCATTGAAGGGCGCGATTCCAAACTTTTCGATATCGCCCTTTCCAGCAAATCCCAACTCTTTCTCCACTGCAATCTCGACAGGAAGGCCGTGGCAATCCCAGCCAGCTTTGCGCAGAACGTGCTTGCCCTTCATGGTGTGATAGCGAGGAAATACATCCTTAAATACGCGCGCTTCGATGTGATGTGTTCCGGGCGCCCCATTTGCGGTGGGCGGTCCCTCGTAAAAGGTCCATGCAGGAGCGCCTTCGCGAGCGCTCAGGGATTTGTGAAAGATGGTGTTTTCGCGCCAGAAGTCCAGGATTCCGCGCTCCATGGCAGGTAGATCCACATGAGGGGAAATAGCGCGATAGGTGCTCATTTGCCCAACTCTATTCCATCGCGCGTGAGAGTGGCATTTAGCCCGAGAAGCGCATAGGGTGCGCGCCGTGGTCAAGAAAATAGCGAAGAAAGCACCTGCCCAGAAGGTTGCCCAGAAGGTTGCCCAGAAGGTTGCCCAGAAGGTTGCCAAGAAGGTTGCCCAAAAGGCACCTGCCAAGAAAGTTGCCAAAAAGGCACCCGTAAAGAAAGTGGCTAAGAAAGCACCTGCAAAAAAGGTTGCTGCCAAGAAAGCCCCTGGCCGACCTTTTCCATCTAAGGCCGCGCTGGCTCCAGTTGTTGCCCCTGTTGTGGCCGCACCAGCGCCCGTGGTTGTCGAAGAGCGTCGACTAGTGATGCCCCCACCGGCTCGCCCTGCAAAGAGCTCCAAGAAGGTCGCGCCACTGAAGCCACTCAAGGGCGCACCGACACCTGTTGTTGTTTCAGAAAATGAATCACCATGGAGCGCCGCCGAACTCAAGGCGATGAAATCAGAATTAGCAAAAGAGCTTCTTCGACTCAGTGCAGAGTTAGCTGCAGTCGAGAGTGAAATGGATGATCTCATTCATGAATCTGGCGAAGGCGCCGGAGATGATCAAGCCGATGCTGGCACCAAGACTTTTGAACGCGAACACGAAATGTCACTTGTGATTAATGCTCGCGACATGGTGTTGCAAACCGAGCGAGCACTAGAGCGCATCGAGGAGAAAACGTACGGCCGCTGTGAAGAGTGCGGAAATCCAATTGGCAAAGCGCGTCTGCAAGTCTTTCCTCGTGCAACCTTGTGCATGGTCTGCAAAGCGAAGGAAGAACGGCGCTAATTTTGCGCGCCAACAAACCAATCTGGAGCAGCGTCGTATTGGCTGCATGGTTGGTATGGATGCTGGATGTAGCAACAAAAACTTGGGCGCTCGCTACCTTAGAAGGTAAACCTTCTCGCCACATTATTGGCACATTTCTGCAATTCACATTTGCCCGAAATTCAGGTGCGGCATTTAGCTTTGCTCCAGGTGGCACTATCTTCCTTACTTCTTTCGCCCTCATTGTTGTGACCGCGATTGGTTATTGGGCCCGAAAAATCACATCTCGCCCATGGGGAATTGTTCTCGGCTTAGTGTTAGGCGGCTCGCTAGGAAATCTCTCTGATCGCATCTTCCGCACAGGCGGTTCACGCGGGTTTTTTCAAGGTGAGGTAATCGACTGGATTTCGACTCCGCATTGGCCCATATTTAACATCGCAGATTCGGCTATTGTGATTGCAGCGGTATTTGCAACGTTTCTTTCACTACGAAACATTGCACCAATTTCGCACCCGAGCGATATTGATGAGGAAAGTGAGGATTCGCATGAGTCGTGAAATGCGAACCCTTGTTGTTCCTGAAGGCGTTGCGGGGGAGAGAGTTGATAGCGCATTGACTCGAGTGTTGGGTCTTTCTCGAACCACTATCGCACGTCTGCTTGAAGATGGCGAGATTACTTGCAACGGTGCGGTCATGACCAAGTCTGAACGTGTGACCGATGGCCAGATGCTAGAAATCCTGATGCCAGATACAGCAATTGCTCCACCAATTCCACTCACACCTTTAGCTGGACTTTCCATTGTGTATGACGATGACGCAATTGTCGTGATTGATAAACCCGTGGGAGTAGCAGCTCATCCAAGTCCTGGTTGGACGGGTCCAACTGTGGTCGGCGCTCTCATGGCTGCTGGCTATAGCGTCTCAACAAGTGGAGCGGCCGAACGCGCAGGAATTGTTCATCGTCTTGATGTTGGAACAACCGGGTTAATGATCGTTGCAAAGACTGATCGCGCATACACAGTATTAAAAGATGCATTTAGAAATCGTGAAGTTGAAAAGGTTTATCACGCACTTGTACAAGGACATATGGACCCTTCAACGGGAACCATCGATGCGCCCATCGATCGCCACCCAAAAGAGGACTACCGATTTGCAGTAGTTGCTGATGGCAAGCCCAGCATTACTCATTACGAAGTGATCGAGTACTACAGAGGTGTCTCACTTGTGAAAGTAGAACTCGAAACGGGGCGCACGCATCAGATTCGCGTTCATTTCTCGGCGCTTCGACATCCGTTAGTTGGGGATATGACTTACGGCGCTGACCCCACCTTGGCTGCTCGGTTAGAGATTTCGCGTCCGTGGTTGCACGCCCTTGAACTGCGTTTTGCTCACCCAATCACGGGCGAACCTATGGATCTTCACGCCCCGTACCCAGCAGATCTCGTCCGCGCCCTGGCGTTGCTCGACACATCTGTCCTTCCCTAGGTCTAGTCTCAGCGGCCGTGGCATCTTTCGTACATCTTCACGTTCACACCGAGTATTCAATGCTCGATGGCGCAGCGCGCGTGGGAGACCTAGTAGCTGAAGTCGCCAAACAAGAAATGCCAGCAATAGCAATGACTGATCACGGAAATGTATTCGGTGCATTTGATTTCTATAAGCAAGCAAAAAAAGCTGGAGTTAAACCCATAATCGGCATTGAAGCCTACGTTGCGCCAGAATCGCGTTTTGATAAGCGGCGAGTTAAGTGGGCCGAAGGCGGAGAAGATGACGTCTCTGGCGGTGGTGCTTATACGCACATGACAATTTTGGCTGAGAATAACGAAGGTCTGGGCAATCTCTTTCGTCTTTCATCGTTGGCTTCTCTTGAGGGTTATTACTACAAACCTCGGATGGATCGAGAGCTGCTTTCCAAGTACAGCAAAGGATTGATCGCAACAACTGGATGCCCTGGTGGAGAGATACAAACGCGTTTACGTATGGGCGCATATAAAGAGGCGATACGCGCCGCTAGCGAACTCCGCGATATTTTCGGACCAGAGAATTTCTTTCTCGAAATTATGGATCACGGAATCGAAATTGAATCTCGAGTCAAAGCAGATTTACTCAAGCTAGGTAAAGAACTCAAACTTCCACTTTTGGCAACGAATGACCTTCACTACACCTTCAAAGAGGATGCCGCCTCGCATGAGGTTTTGCTCTGCGTTCAATCTGGGTCAATCTTGGCTGATCCGAAGCGATTCAAATTTGATAATGATTCTTTCTATTTGAAATCGCCGCAGGAGATGCGGGAGTTGTTCAAAGAAATTCCAGAAAGTTGCGACAACACGCTACTGATTGCCGAAAGATGCAATGTCACATTACGTGAGGGCGAGAACCTTCTACCGAAATTCAGCGTGCCAGCAGGTGAAACCGAAGACTCTTGGCTACGCAAGGAAACAGAGCGAGGCTTGTCAGAGCGAATGCACGGAGATATTCCTAGTCTTCATCGAGAGAGAATGAATTACGAACTCGATGTCATGATCAAGATGGGATTTCCTGGCTACTTCCTTGTCGTTGCAGACCTTGTCGGACATGCAAAACGCGAAGGTATCCGAGTAGGTCCTGGTCGTGGATCTGCCGCCGGATCTCTTGTTTCTTACGCATTAGGAATTACGGCGCTGGATCCAATCGAGCACGGATTATTGTTCGAGCGCTTCCTCAATCCAGAACGTATCTCTATGCCAGATATTGACTTGGACTTCGACGAGCGCAGACGAAGCGAAATGATTCGTTATGCAACTCAAAAATAAGGCGAAGATCGCGTTGCTCAAATCATTACTTACGGAACTATTAAATCTAAGCAGTCCATTAAGGATTCAACACGCGTTCTCGGGTATCCATATGCAATCGGGGACAAGCTCACAAAGGCGCTGCCTCCTGCAATCATGGGTAAAGACATCTCCTTGTCGGGAGTTTTCGATCCTAAAAATGATCGCTACGTAGAAGCGAGTGAATTCAGAGCTCTGTATGAATCAGATCCAGATTCCAAACGAGTAGTTGATACGGCTCGAGGACTCGAAGGTCTTAAACGCCAATGGGGTGTTCACGCCGCTGGTGTAATCCTTTCGGCAGAGCCGCTATTGGATGTAATTCCCATTCATCGCCGTGAAGCAGACGGCGCAATCATTACGCAATTTGATATGGGTGCTTGCGAAGCGACCGGTCTGCTGAAAATGGATTTTCTTGGTTTACGAAATCTTTCCGTTCTTGATGATTGTCTGCTCAATATCAAAGCCAATAAAGATATGGATGTAGTTCTAGAAGATCTCACTCTTGATGATCCAAAGACATTCGAACTTCTTGGTCGGGGAGACACTCTGGGCGTATTCCAACTCGACGGCGGGCCAATGCGTGCGCTCTTGCGCTCCATGGTGCCTGACTCGTTTGCTGACATTTCAGCTGTTATCGCTCTGTATCGCCCCGGACCTATGGGTGAAAACGCGCACAATAACTATGCAGATCGAAAGAATGGTCGCAAGCCGGTAGAGCCTATTCACCGCGAACTTTCTGAACCGCTCCAAGAGATTCTCGGCGACACCTACGGATTGATTGTTTACCAAGAGCAGGTTATGGCAATCGCTCAAAAGGTAGCTGGCTTCTCACTTGGGCGCGCAGATCTTCTCCGCAAAGCGATGGGTAAGAAAGATCGTTTGATTCTGGACAAAGAATACGTTCACTTCGAAGCAGGCATGAAGGCCAATGGTTTTGGCGACGCTGCAATTGCTGAATTATGGAAGACCTTGATCCCATTCTCGGATTACGCATTTAACCGTGCACACAGCGCAGGTTATGGTGTTGTCTCTTATTGGACCGCCTATCTGAAAGCTAATTACCCAACCGAATACATGGCGGCTTTGCTCACCAGTGTTCGTGATGACAAAGATAAATCAGCTTTGTATCTCAGCGAGTGTCGTCGCATGGGCATAAAAGTTCTACCACCAGATGTGAATGAGTCTGATGCGGAATACACGCCGAGAGGAATCGATATACGTTTTGGTTTGGCAGCAATTCGAAACGTTGGCGAAGGTGTCGTTGCATCAATTAAGAAGTCCAGAAATGAGCGAGGCCGATTTACATCCTTTGGAGACTTCTTGGCAAAAGTTGATGTACAGGTGTGCAACAAGAAAACTATTGAGTCTTTGATTAAAGCGGGCGCTTTTGATTCATTTGAGGTCACGCGTAAAGGTTTGATGGCAGTGCATCTAGAGGCGATCGATTCTGTGATGGAATCTAAACGGGCCGAAGCGATAGGACAGTTCGATTTATTTGGCGGAGAAACAATCAGCCAAGCTTCTGGTGTCGATCTTGATATCCCAGCAGGTGAATGGGAAAAATCATTACTCCTGAGTTATGAGCGAGAGATGTTAGGCCTCTACGTTTCTGACCATCCACTTTTGGGAATCGAACATGTATTACGTTCATCAACAGATATGACAATCAGCCAACTCCTCGATGATTCATCCGCGCAAGACCAGATGGTCACCATCGGTGGCTTGATTACAGGAATCCAGCGAAAAGTTACGCGCCAAGGTGATTCGTGGGCAATCGTGACAATCGAAGATCTAGAGGGTTCATTGGAGGCGCTTTTCTTCTCCAAGACATATACGCAATACGCGTTAACTCTCACCGAAGATCGTGTTGTGGTCATTAGGGGACGCGCTGATAAACGAGATGACCTTCTTCGTTTTACCGCATTGGAGATGACAATCCCTGATGTTTCTATGGCGCCAACAGGGCCTCTCTCCTTGACCATGCCGATTCATCAATGCACACCTCCCATCATCGAGCGCCTCAAAGAAATCCTTCGGACACATCCGGGCAATCGTGAGGTGCACTTACATCTTGATGATTTGGGTAAAACGACGGTGATGAAATTAGGTTCGCGCGTAACGGCGTCACCGAGTTTGAGCGCCGATTTAAAATCAATTCTCGGTCCAGATTGTTTGGCCTAAAACAAATACGGCGCCCTGGGACTTCTCTCTTGCCTTAGACTTCACCTACTAGATGAAGGGGGAGAGCTCAATGATCAGAACTGTTGATCTGCGCGGTCTTCGTTTATCTAAATCGGAATACGCCGCTGCATTACCCAGGGCTACGCTCGATGTAAATGCTGCGATGGAATTAATAGCGCCGATACTTCACCGCGTTCAACACGGAAATGAAGATGACTTAAAGGCGTTGGGACACGAGTTTGATGGAATTGCCCCTCCAAGTATTCAAGTACCTCCTCAACTCCTAGAGGATGCGCTCATAAAGCTTGATCCAAAGATTCGCGCTGCTCTCGAAATTGCTATTGAGCGTGTTCGCATTGTGCACTCTGATCAAACACGAGGCGAAACGATCACCAATGTTGTCGATGGTGGAAGCGTTACAGAGCGATGGATTCCGGTAGATCGAGTTGGTTTATACGTACCTGGTGGTCGTGCGGTCTATCCAAGTTCGGTAATCATGAATGTTGTTCCTGCACAGATCGCAAAAGTTGCAAGTATCGCGGTGGCATCCCCACCACAAAAAGAATTCGGTGGTTATCCGCATCCAACAATTTTGGCTGCGTGCGCACTTCTTGGCGTGACCGAGGTTTATGCAGTCGGAGGAGCGCAAGCCATTGCACTCTTTGCTTATGGGATGAAGGACGTTTGCGAAAAAACGGATTTGGTTACGGGTCCTGGAAATATTTATGTTGCTGCTGCTAAGCGAGCACTGCGTGGAATTGTTGGAATCGACTCAGAGGCGGGTCCCACCGAGATAGCGATCCTGGCCGATGAGAGCGCATTTGCGTGCGATGTTGCGGCAGACATGATTAGTCAAGCCGAACATGACACGATTGCAGCGGCTGTTCTTGTAACCGATAGCGTTGAATTAGCCGAGCAAGTTCAACTTGACCTTCGTACACGTGTGAGCCGAACAAGACATTCTTCAAGAATTCGCGAAGCCTTGTCAGGAATCCAATCAGCGATAGTTCTTGTCGATTCAATCGAGCAAGGTCTCGACGTCGTGAATGCCTACGGTGCAGAGCACTTAGAAATACAAACGCGTAATGCGCGCCTTGATGCATCGAAGATTCGAAATGCTGGAGCCGTGTTTATCGGTCGCTACGCACCTGTCTCTTTAGGTGATTACGCAGCTGGTTCTAACCATGTGTTGCCTACAGGCGGTTGCGCCTGTCATTCCAGTGGTCTCTCTGTTCAATCGTTTTTGCGTGGTTTGCATTTTGTCGAATACAACAAGAGCGCTTTTGATGAAATTGCGCCAACTGTTGTCACATTGGCGAATTCTGAAGATCTACCTGCTCATGGTGAAGCAATGACAGCGCGGAATGAGAGCGTCGAATGAGTTTGCACCAATGGCCAACGTGGTTACCGCTTCGTGAGGATTTGGCGCAACTTTCGCCATACGGTGCTCCTCAAGTTCCATCTCTTGCTCAACTCAATACAAATGAAAATCCTTATCCACCATCTCCCGCATTGGTAGAGGCGATCACAGCCCGAATCTCACTTGTAGCAAATACCCTCAATCGTTATCCAGACCGCGACGCTATTGAGTTGCGAACTGAGCTAGCACGTTTCCTCAACAATTTATCTGGGACCTCATTAAATGCAGATCAGATCTGGGCAGCAAATGGCAGCAATGAGATTATTCAAAGTCTTTATCTTGCTTGCGGTTCAAAGGGAGCGTTAGGTTTTACACCTTCGTACTCGATGCACCCTTTGATTGCTCGGGTTACGGGCACCACATGGCATGAGGGATTGCGCGAAGAAGATTTCACAATAGATATAGATTCCGCAGTTGCACAGATTCTTGAACACAAACCTGGATTAACTTTCGTTACTACTCCGAATAATCCGACCGGTACATCAATCTCTATCGGCGATATTTCGCTGCTTGCCAAAACATGCGCATCTGTTTCTGGATTACTCGTCATTGACGAGGCATATGCGGAATTCTCATCAGAGCCATCTGCGCTTACGTTGCTGGATACCTTTCCTCATTTGGTAGTCATTCGGACAATGAGTAAAGCATTCGCATTTGCAGGAGTGCGTTTGGGCTACCTTGCAGCGCATAAAGATGTAGTGAATGCGATGCTTCTCGTTCGCCTGCCCTACCATTTGAGTTCTTTGACCCAAGCCGCGGGTATCGTCGCTCTGGAACATCAAGCAGAGTCACTCGCCACGATTGCCACGTTGATCGCTTCTCGCGAATCGCTGGTTGCGAAGATCGAATCCCTTGGCTCTACGGTCATCCCAAGTAGCGCTAATTTCCTGCTCTTTAGCGTGGACGATCCCAAAGAAATCTGGCAATCCTTGCTGGGTCAAGGGGTATTGATCCGCGATGTGGGATTATCTGGGTACTTGAGAGTGACCATTGGCAATGAGGCCGAAAACGAAAGATTTATTAGCGCCTTGCGCCAATCCTTAGGAGGAAAATAAATGAGAACAGCCCGTGTCGAGCGAAAGACAAAAGAGTCGCATGTTCTTGTAGACCTTAATTTAGATGGTGATGGTTCTATTAATGTCGATACAGGTGTTCCTTTCTTCGACCACATGCTGGGACAACTCGGTAAGCATTCAGGGTTCAATCTCACAGTAAAAACAACCGGTGATATTGATGTCGATTCCCACCACACTGTCGAAGACACTTCTTTAGCATTTGGGCAAGCACTTCGCGAAGCCTTAGGTGACAAAGTAGGTATTCGTCGTTTTGGTGATGCAATGGTTCCACTCGATGAAGTATTAGTTCAGGCGGCAGTTGATTTATCGGGCCGTCCATATCTGGTTCATCGCCAACCAGAGATTGTCGAACTCATCGGAACTTTTGATACAACTCTTGGAAAACATATTTGGGAGTCCATTGTCGCTGAGGCACACATTGCTCTGCACGTTCGAGTGCTTGAAGGTCGAAACGCGCATCATGTGCTGGAGGCTCAATTCAAAGCTGTAGCAAGAGCACTTCATCAGGCTGTCTCCATTGATGGAGGCATAGCGGGAATCCCTTCCACCAAGGGCGCTCTTTGATAGCCATTCTTGATTACGGCTCGGGAAACCTTCGTTCAGCTCAACGTGCGTGTGAAACGACAGGAAAGAAAGTAGTAGTCACTCGCGATCGCGGGATTGCCCTTGAAGCAGAAGGTTTAGTCGTGCCAGGTGTAGGTGCCTTTGCCGCATGTATGCAAGGTTTAGTCGCAGTTGGCGGGGATGAAATTATTCGCCAGCGTAAAGAGTTAGGCAGACCTACTTTGGGAATTTGCGTAGGGATGCAAATACTTTTTTCGGAAGGATCAGAAAAATCTCGCGGTGCTTCGGTTTCGACGTCCGGTGTTGGAATATGGCCAGGAGAAGTTTCACGTATCAACTCTAAAATCTTGCCTCACATGGGATGGAATACTGTTCAAAGTGATTCATCGAGCATTTTGTTTGCGGGAATAGAGAACGAATCCTTCTATTTTGTGCATTCCTACGCCGCCAAGAAAGCAGTCGGTGAATTAAGTGCATGGGGTAATTACGGCGAACCTTTCATAGCTGCGGTCGAAGATGGTTCGCTTATGGCAACGCAATTTCATCCTGAAAAATCAGGGGTAGCAGGTTTGAAATTACTCAAGAATTGGGCGGCCACACTATGACCTATCTCGAACTTCTGCCCGCGGTTGATGTTAAAGATGCCCGCGCGGTGCGACTTGTCCAAGGTGAACTTGAACGGGAGACGATTTATGGGGATCCGCTAGAAGTCGCCCTGGAATTTCAAAGCGCCGGGGCGGAATGGCTGCATTTAGTTGATCTCGATGCCGCATTCGGTCGTGGTAATAATTCTGACATTCTCGCTCGAGTCGTTGGAAAGTTAGATATCAAAGTAGAACTCTCTGGCGGTATTAGAGATGACGAATCACTGGCTCGAGCCCTTGCGACAGGTTGCACTCGCATCAATTTAGGTACTGCAGCTTTGGAGGATCCCGACTGGACTGCTCGGGTAGTTGCTGAACATGGAGACAGAGTGGCTGTCGGTCTTGATGTACGCGGCACAACTTTGGCAGCGCGTGGTTGGACCAAAGAAGGTGGAGACCTTTATGAAACTCTCGAGCGATTAGATCGTGATGGTTGCGCGAGATATGTCTTAACCGACGTAACACGCGATGGAACTCTTACGGGACCAAATGTGGAGCTCCTCAAAGCGGTGTGCGCGGCAACAACAAAGCCAGTAGTGGCCAGTGGCGGAATCTCTTCTTTGGATGACATTCGTGCTCTCGTTGCACTTCATGAAATTGGAGTAGAGGGCGCGATTGTTGGCAAGGCTTTGTATGCAGGTGCTTTTACTTTGCAGCAGGCGTTGGAAATTTCACGACCATGACTTTGAGCGTCCGAATCATTCCTTGCCTTGATGTGACCGATGGTCGCGTCGTTAAAGGTGTTAATTTCACAAATCTTGTGGATGCCGGTGATCCCACAGAGATGGCCTCGCTCTATGGAATTGAAGGAGCGGACGAACTTACATTCTTAGATATTTCAGCAAGCAGTTCTGGTCGCGAAACAACTTTGGATGTCGTAAGACGGACAGCAGATCAAGTTTTCATTCCACTTACAGTAGGTGGTGGAATAAGAAGTATTAAAGATGTAGATCAACTTTTGCGAGCGGGCGCAGACAAAGTCTCCATAAATACCGCTGCAATTGCCCGACCTGAATTAATTGCCGAGATTGCCGATACTTTCGGCTCACAAGTATTGGTGCTCTCGGTAGATGCACGCCGTGCTCGCACAGATTCTGGATTTGAAGTGACAACCCATGGCGGTAGGCAAGGCGCAGGATTAGATGCACTCGCATGGGTCGAGCAAGCATGCGAACTCGGGATTGGCGAAATTTTGCTGAACTCCATGGATGCCGATGGAACTCGCGCTGGATACGACATCGGAATGATTAAAGCGGTACGTGCGGTTTCTTCAGTTCCATTAATTGCAAGCGGTGGTGCCGGAACGCTACAAGATTTTGCAGCGGCCCTTGATGCTGGAGCAAATGCACTCCTGGCGGCCAGCGTATTTCACTTTGGAATTCACCGAATAAGTGATGTAAAGGCCTATCTTTCTGGCGCCGGATATTGCATTCGCGAGAGTTCGCTGCAATAGGGCAGAATGAGCGCATGCAACAGGGCGCTCCACACGAACTAGATAAGTCAGTGCTTGCTGTGCTCAAGAATCCTTCGGATCTCATCGCCGCCATTGCTCAAGATTCAACTACTCATGAAGTTCTCATGCTTGCATGGATGAACCAAGAAGCCCTGGCACAAACAATCGCTACTGGCCAGGCAACATATTGGAGTCGCAGTAGGAACGAACTTTGGATAAAGGGCGCAACCTCTGGACACACTCAAAAAGTTCTGGCAATTTCCCTCGATTGCGATGGCGATGCACTATTGCTTCAGGTAGAACAAGTGGGTGCGGCTTGCCATACAGGTAGCAGGAATTGTTTCCATAACGAGATTTCGTTGGCCAAGTAATGCAACTTGAAGATTTCCGCACATACGCACGAGACTTCAACGTCATTCCTGTGTATCGAACGCTACTTGCTGACAGCGAAACACCTTTAGGCGTCTATCGCAAACTTGCCAAGAATCTTCCAGGTACCTTTCTGTTGGAATCGGCCGAACACGGGGGAGTCTGGTCTCGTTACTCCTTTATTGGAGTGCGTAGCCAAGCAACGCTTACCGAATCTGGTGGCAAGGCGATTTGGACAGGCACTGTTCCCGCGGGCGCACCTGAAGGTATGGCACCGCTTGAAGCGCTTCGGATATCGGCGCAACATTTGCGTTCACCTAAAATTGGGGGATTGCCCCCTCTCACTGGTGGGCTAGTTGGCTATATGGGTTATGAGTGCGTTCGATTCCTGGAGAAACTTCCTGATAACTCGAAGAAAGATCTGCCACTTCCGGATTTAACTTTCATGCTGACAAGTGATCTTGCGGTTCTCGATCACAGCGAAGGAACAATCACTCTCATTGCCAATGCAATTAATTGGGATGGCAGCGACTCTCGTGTCGATGAAGCTTTCCATGATGCGCAGCTTCGTCTTGATCGAATGCAACAAGATCTTCTCGCCTCACTGCCTGGGCATATCGCCCATCTTGATGCCAGAACGATTGCACCTCATGATCGCAACCTCTCTGAGGAGAAGTACATCTCAGCAGTTGAGCACGTAAAGAAAGAAGTTGTAGCAGGAGAGGCTTTTCAGGTTGTCCTCTCGCAACGCTTCGTGATGGATTGCGGCGCTGATGCCCTCGATGTATATCGAATGTTGCGATTGCACAATCCGAGTCCGTATATGTTTATGTTACGACTCAATGACGGTATTGATGTCGTGGGTTCAAGCCCAGAAGCATTGGTAAAGGTCACCGACAGAGAAGTACTTATTCATCCGATTGCTGGAACACGGAAGCGATCTTCATCGCCTGAAGAAGATTATCGACTGGGCGAAGAGCTTTTGGCAGACCCTAAGGAACGAGCCGAACATTTAATGCTTGTAGATCTTGGACGCAATGATCTCGGACGTGTCTGCGCCCCCGGTACTGTTGAAGTTGTTGAATTCATGAATATCGAACGTTTTTCTCATGTCATGCATATTGTTTCTACCGTTACAGGCACTTTGGCAGAGAAGTCTTCTCCCGTCGATGCACTATTTTCAGTATTCCCTGCTGGCACTCTCTCAGGCGCACCAAAACCACGGGCGATGGAGATTATCGAATCGCTCGAACCAACTCGTCGAGGTATCTATGGCGGTGCGATTGGTTACATTGATTTCACGGGAAATATAGATACTTGTATAGCAATTCGCACCGCTGTGCTTTTTGAAAAGAAAGCTTACGTTCAAGCAGGCGCAGGAATTGTTGCCGACTCAGATCCTTCATCCGAAAATCAGGAGTGCATCAATAAGGCCGCTGCAGTTCTTGGCGCAATTTCTGCAGCAAATAATTTGCGGGCGCTTTAATGTTTAAGTTCCTGGCCATCACTATTGGATTATGCGCCATTGCAATCTTTGGCGTTCGACGCATCTCCAAATTACCCTCGCGATATGATCGAAAGCCTCGTTATGTAAATTCTTGGAATGCGCTCGACCAAGGTATTGATCCAACAATTCAAGAGCGAGATCTCAAATGAGCGTCTTGGATGAGATCATCGTTGGAGTTCGCGAGGATTTAGCCCAACGCCGATTGCCGCTCTCGCAGATTCACGATTTATTACTTTCTGCTCCACCGGTTCGAAATGCCTTGGAATCATTAAATAAGAATGGGCTTTCTGTCATTGCCGAAGTTAAGCGTTCCTCTCCTAGTAGGGGAGCACTCGCAGCAATCGCAGACCCAGCAGCGCTAGCGAAAGTTTACGAAGAAGCCGGTGCAAGCATTGTCAGCGTGCTCACCGAGAAACGTCGGTTCGGTGGATCACTCGATGATCTTGTCGCTGTTCGTCAAAAAGTTTCTATTCCTGTACTGCGAAAAGATTTTATGGTTGATGAGTACCAGTTTTATGAAGCTCGGGCATACGGCGCCGATCTTGTATTGCTCATTGTTGCAGCCCTTTCAAGTGCACAACTCAAAGATTTCTATGCACTTGCCACCGAACTTGGAATGACGTGCTTGGTAGAGGTTCACACCCACGATGAACTTATTTCGGCGTTAGAAATTTCACCAACACTCATAGGTGTGAATTCTAGAAATCTCAAAACTCTGGAAGTGGATGCACAGGTATTCGCCAATCTTTTACCTCAGGTTCCTAAAGAGATCATCGCCGTTGCAGAATCTGGCATTTCCACCAGAGCCCAAGCGCTATTTGCAGAAGAAAATGGAGCCAAAGTCTTGTTAGTGGGCGAGGCGCTCGTTCGAGGCGATGATCCCGCTCTCGCACTGCGAACTCTTTTAGGGCAAGGGTAGAGTTCGCCACCTATGAGCACTGACGAGATTCCAGATCAGATTGGCCACTTTGGTCCCTACGGCGGGCGCTTTGTTCCCGAGGCTCTCATCGGTGCCCTTGAAGAGCTCGACCTTGCCCATCAGAGTGCGCTTGCAGATCCGCTCTTTCAAGCCGAACTAGCGCACCTGCATGCGACCTACACCGGTCGACCCAGCATTCTTACAGAGGCAAAACGCTTTGCAGAGCACGCAGGTGGTGCCCGCATTCTTTTAAAGCGCGAAGATCTTAATCACACGGGTAGCCACAAGATTAATAATGTTTTAGGTCAAGCGCTCTTAACAAAGCGCATGGGAAAGAAAAGAATCATCGCCGAAACGGGTGCAGGTCAACACGGAGTCGCCTCTGCCACGGCCGCCGCTCTCTTTGGACTTGAGTGTGTTGTCTATATGGGAGAGGAAGACACTAGGCGTCAATCGCTCAATGTCGCGCGAATGAAAATCCTTGGCGCAGAAGTTATCCCCGTGACTGCTGGATCTCGAACTTTGAAAGATGCGATTAATGAAGCCATGCGCGATTGGGTTACTAATGTAGATACGACGCATTATTTATTGGGAACAGTTGCTGGTCCGCATCCATTTCCCACGATGGTTCGCGACTTTCACAAAATCATTGGAGAAGAAGCAAAACGACAGGTCTTGGAACTCGTTGGAAGATTGCCCGATGCCGTCCTTGCCTGTATTGGTGGAGGATCAAATGCAATTGGAATTTTTCATGATTTCATTCCGGATACGCAAGTGCGCTTGATTGGTTTTGAGGCGGGTGGCGATGGTGTCGAAACGGGCCGTCATGCTGCAACGATTACAGGTGGCTCACCCGGTGTTCTGCACGGAACTCGTTCTTATGTATTGCAAGATGCAAACGGTCAGACGATCGAATCGCATTCGATATCTGCCGGCTTGGATTATCCAGGCGTAGGACCAGAACATGCATACCTGCATGACATTGGTCGTGCTGAATATCGAGCGATAACAGATGCGCAAGCAATGGAAGCATTTGATTTGCTCTCCAAAACAGAAGGCATAATCCCTGCGATTGAATCAGCGCACGCACTTGCAGGCGCCATGATTGTGGGCAAGGAGTTAGGGCCTGACGCGATTCTCTTGATTAATCTTTCTGGCCGAGGCGACAAAGATGTCGAAACCGCGGCACACTATTTTGGGATTCCGCTTTAGATGAATACTCCACTCGATCGTGTATTGGTAAAGGCGAAATCAGAAAATCGCGCCGCATTAATCGCATATATACCTGCAGGATTTCCTTCGATAGAAGGTTGTAAACGAGTCATTAAAGTTCTTGCAGATTCGGGTGTCGATGCTTTAGAAATCGGCTTCCCATACAGCGACCCCGTGATGGATGGACCAACGATTCAAGAGGCGGCTGACATCTCTTTACGCGCAGGTACAGGTGCCGCGGAAGTATTTGAAACCGTGAAGTTTGCACACGAGGCAGGTTTGCCAACTGTCGTTATGACCTATTGGAATCCCATTGAGAAATTTGGCGTTGAAGCTTTCGCCAAAGAAATGGCGCGAAATGGAGGCTCTGGCGTAATTACTCCGGATCTGACAATCGAAGAGTCTCGTGAATGGAAGAGTGCAACAACATCTGCGGGGATCAACACGATTTTTGTCGTTGCTCCAAGCACTGCCGAAAAACGTTTAGGTGATGTGACAGCGCAATGTTCGGGTTTTGTTTATGCCGCCTCATTAATGGGAGTTACCGGGGCCAGGACCACGATTTCCTCTGGAGCGAAGGATCTGGTTGCCCGGATTCGAACTACGACTCAAACTCCCGTGGCCGTTGGATTGGGTGTTTCTACCCGTGAACAGGCCAAGGATGTTGCCGGATTTGCAGATGGCGTAATCGTGGGCTCAGCCTTTATTAAGATTTTACTGAATGCTGGCGATGAAGAAACTGGGCTTAAAGAAGTAAGCGAATTAGCGCGAGAATTAGCTTTGGGAGTAAGAGAAGGTCGCTAACACGCTATCCTTTGTTTGAATTTTCAAGGACTTCACAGACAGAAAGTAGGCATAGACGTGGCACAACAATCAGGCGGAGATAAAATCACTCGCAACATAGTGATTGGCATGGTTGTCCTCGTTGTCGCAGTCGGAGTTGCTTTCTCGATGCTTGGAAATAAATCCATTGGGAATGCCGCTATTCCATCAAGTGTTTCCAAGAGTGATGGTTACGGAATTGTCTTCAACGGCAATCTTAAGAACAAACCAGTTGTAGATCTTTGGGAAGATTTTCAGTGCCCAATTTGCTCGCGATTTGAAACAACCAACGGTGCCTACATGCAAACTTTGATCGCGGAAAAACGCGCAAAAGTTGTTTTTCATCTTCTCTCTTTTATCGGACCTGAGTCGATACTCGCAGCTAATGCCGCAGCATGTGCAGCAGATGAAGGTAAATTCTTACAATTCCACTCATACCTTTATGCCCATCAATCTGCGACGGAAAACTCCGGACTTTGGTCCAACAGCGGTTTGCTTGATGCAGGCGCGAAAGTCGGTTTAACATCTAGCGCTTTCAAGAGCTGCTTAAACGATGCCAAATACGGTGACTGGGTTACTAACGTTTCCAATGATGGAACCAAGAAGAAAGTTGATTCGACACCAACGGTTTTTGTTAATGGAAAGGCTCTTGATCGCAACACTCAATACTTCGATCCTCTAGCCTTCTCGGCAGCAGTCGAGGGCAAGAAGTAACAACTCATGTTGCGGTTCATCCCAACGCCGACTAGCTCGCAGATTGGGATCGGACCTTTCACGATTCATTTCTATGCCCTATGCATTATTTCTGGAATCGTCATTGCAATTTGGTTAGGGGATAGGCGTTTCCGTGCGTTCGGCGGCGCTGAACACATTGTCGCTGATGTAGCAATTGCCGCAGTTCCGGCCGGAATTATTGGTGGCAGGCTTTACCACCTAGCAACTTCACCTGATGATTATTTCGGATCGCATGGTCATCCACTTGATGCTTTCAAAATATGGAATGGTGGGCTAGGTATTTGGGGTGCAATCGCATTAGGAACTTACGTTGCATGGTGGCGCTTTAAGCAACTCCAACGTTCTGGTCGCGAAGGCATGCTTTCTTTTGCTGTATTTGCTGACGCGCTTGCACCTGGAGTTCTCTTCGCTCAAGCAATTGGTCGTTTTGGTAATTGGTTTAACGGCGAACTTTTCGGAAGACCAACAACCATGCCCTGGGGATTGGAAATTCCCGCCTCCCTTCGCCCAGTCGGTTACGAGCAGTACGCAACATTTCATCCGACCTTTCTATATGAATCCCTGTGGTGCATCATGGTGGCGATAGTGCTGATAAAAGCGACCACAAGTTTTCGACCAGGTCAGAGTTTCACTTTCTACATTGGTGCCTATTGCGTAGGTCGCTTTTTCTTTGAATTACTCCGGATAGATAGTGCACACGTGGTCTTTGGTTTAAGAGTCAACGCCTGGATGAGCGTATTTGTCGCAATTTCAGCTGTGATGCTATTCATCAGACAAGGCCGTGACGTCCAGCAGTCTTAATCAGGTAACCTGTAGCCATGCCACTTGAAGAGGTTTACCAGCGCAACTTAGAACATCGCACTCACCGAGCCGGATGGCTTCGTGCCGCGGTGCTTGGTGCAAACGACGGCGTCGTTTCAACGGCAAGCCTCATGATCGGCGTTTCTGCAGCCAATGCTCCCAAGTTTCTAGTTACAGCAGGTATTGCTGGAATTGTTGCCGGCGCGATGTCGATGGCAGTCGGCGAATATGTTTCCGTGCGTTCGCAAAACGATATTGAAGAATCTGATCGATTGCTTGAGATTCAACACCTAGCCGTGGCACCCGAGGCAGAACTCCTGGAGCTAGAACACATCTATATCAATCGTGGGCTTTCTCAAGAGTTAGCGCACGAAGTTGCCGTCGCTATGCATGAGAGAGATCCCCTTGAGGCGCACCTACGTGATGAGCTAGGTCAACATCCTCATACGAAGGCTCGTCCAGTGCAGGCATCCGTAGCTTCAGCATCAAGTTTCATTATTGGAGGAATCATTCCTTTCCTAGGAGCATTCGCTCCAACGGCCGGCGCAAAGGCTTTGAGCATTGTGGCATTCGCTGTAGCTGGGTTGATTGCAACAGGCATTATCAGTGCCAAGAGTTCTGGATCCCCCCTCGTGAAGCCAACATTGCGCGTGATTATTGGCGGTTGCCTTGGCATGGCAATCACCGCAGGCATTGGCGCTCTGGTCAACATCAGCGGCATTTAAAAAGCTCGTCATCTGAGGGAATCTGTTGCTACCCTTGCGCCTTGACCAACTGACTTAGGTCAAGAGAACTTCTTGGGCCATTGTTGTCCCGCAATTTCATCGGACAACAGGAGAGCCTCTTATGTCTCGTACATCAGATTATCCGCGTGCTCAAGGACTTTATGATCCTGCCTATGAGCACGACGCCTGTGGTGTCGCGATGGTTGCAACGCTTAACAAAATACCTACACATGACATCGTCGAGAAGGCACTTACTGCACTTCGCAATCTAGAACATCGCGGTGCATCTGGCGCAGAACCAGATAGCGGCGATGGTGCAGGAATTTTGATTCGCCAACCTGATTCATTCTTTCGGGCAGTACTTCCATTCGAACTTCCGAGTGAGGGCGCTTACGTTGCTGGAATCGCTTTCATTACTCAAGATGAAGATATTCATCCAGCGATTGCGCAACTTGCGAAAGAAGAAGGCCTTGTAGTTCTTGGCTGGAGAGATTTACCTATCAATTCCTCTGGATTAGGAAAGACTGCGTTGTCAGTCATGCCGACTTTCCAACAATTGTTCCTAGCGGGAGCCAATGCTGAGTCCGGTATTGAGCTCGACCGTCTTGCATATTGTCTTCGCAAGAGGGCGGAGCATTCTCTCTCAGTTTATTTTCCATCGCTTTCTTCGCAGACCATTGTCTATAAGGGAATGTTGACCACAGGGCAATTGGAAGAATTCTTTCCTGATCTTTCCGATGGACGAGTTACATCTCCACTTGCGTTAGTTCATTCACGTTTTTCTACAAATACTTTTCCTTCCTGGCCACTCGCGCACCCTTATCGATTCATTGCACACAACGGGGAAATTAACACCGTTAAGGGAAATAGGAATTGGATGCGGGCACGTGAGGCGCTTCTTGAGAGTGATCTCATTCCTGGTGATCTCGCCAGACTTTTTCCTATTGTCGATACTCAGGGGAGTGACTCGGCTTCTTTTGATCAAGTTCTTGAATTGCTTTACCTCGGAGGGCGTTCACTCCCACATTCAATTTTGATGATGATTCCAGAAGCCTGGGAAAACCATGCATCGATGAGCGAGAAGCGTCGTGATTTCTATGGATTCCATTCCTCTCTTATGGAGCCATGGGATGGACCTGCATGCGTGACATTTACTGATGGACATCAAGTCGGAGCAGTCTTGGATAGAAATGGTTTGCGACCATCGCGCTTCTGGGTAACAAAAGATGGCCTGGTTGTTCTAGCCAGTGAAGTGGGAGTGCTAGATATCCCCGTAGATCAAATAGTTCGTAAAGGTCGTTTGCAACCTGGAAAAATGTTTTTGGTAGATATCCAAGAAGGCCGCATCATTGAAGATGAAGAAATCAAAGATCAATTAGCTGATTCGGCGCCATTTGGTGAATGGCTTCACGCAGGAAAAGTTAAATTGGTTGATCTTCCAGCACGCGAACACATTGTCTATCCGCACTCCTCTGTAGTTCGCCGTCAGCGCGCATTTGGGTATACCGAAGAAGAATTACGAATCGTTGTCACGCCTATGGCTCGCAACGGCGCCGAACCACTTGGATCCATGGGTACTGATTCTCCTATTGCAGCGCTCTCTGAACGTCCTCGATTGCTCTTTGACTATTTTTCACAACTATTTGCGCAAGTTACCAATCCGCCCTTGGATGCAATTCGTGAAGAACTAGTTACCTCACTCGGCGGATCTATTGGACCAGAACACAATCTCCTTGATCCAGGACCAGCATCATGTCGTCAGATTGAACTTGATTTTCCTGTCATCGATAATGATGAGCTAGCAAAGATCATCCATGTCAATGCTGATGGGGATCATCCTGGTTTTAGTGCGCACATTGTTCGTGGACTCTTTCCTGTTGCCGGTGATGGCACAGCTCTTCGGAATCGATTAGAGGAAATCCGTGCAGAAGTTTCACGAGCCATCGCAGATGGTGCACGACTTATTGTTCTCTCCGATCGCGATGGCGATGCAGATAATGCTCCAATTCCATCCTTGCTCTTAACCTCTGCAGTCCACCACCATTTGATTCGCGAGAAGACCCGAACCAAAGTCGGATTGATCGTTGAAGCGGGCGATGTGCGGGAAGTTCACCACGTAGCATTGTTAGTGGGTTATGGCGCGGCCGCCGTTAATCCATATCTTGCAATGGAGAGCGCAGAGGACCTTGTACTCCAAGGAGTAATCACAGGTATCACGCCGGAGAAGGCTGTTCGAAATCTCATCAAATCATTGGGCAAAGGCGTCTTGAAAGTCATGTCCAAGATGGGAATTTCAACAATCGCCTCTTACACAGGTGCACAAGTTTTCGAAGCCATTGGTTTGTCTCATGAATTAGTGGATGAATTCTTTACGGGCACCACTTCACGACTAGGCGGCATCGATTTAGATCTCATCGCTGAGGAGACTATTGCTCGACATCACGTTGCATACCCACCTGGGGGAGAGGTTCCCGGTACTAAAAGATTGCCTATTGGTGGGGAATACCAGTGGCGTCGAGATGGCGAACCGCATCTATTTGATCCTGAAACAGTTTTCACTTTGCAACATTCCACACGCAATAAGCGTTTTGATGTTTTCAAGCGATACACAAGTCGAATCAATGATCAGAGCAAATCACTCATGACATTGCGTGGTCTTTTCACTTTCAAAGAAGGTTTACGACCACCAATTGCAATAGATGAGGTAGAGCCAGTTTCAAGCATTGTGAAACGATTCTCTACAGGGGCCATGTCCTACGGCTCTATCTCGTTGGAGGCTCACGAGACGATGGCGATTGCCATGAATCGCCTTGGTGGAAAATCCAATACCGGTGAAGGCGGAGAAGACCCAGAACGTTTTCTTCCGATGGCAAATGGAGATTCAAAAAGGTCTGCAATCAAGCAAGTAGCGTCAGGACGCTTTGGAGTGACGAGCGAGTACCTGGTCAATGCTGATGACATTCAAATCAAAATCGCTCAAGGGGCAAAGCCAGGAGAAGGTGGTCAGCTCCCGGGCAACAAGGTCTATCCATGGATTGCTAAAGTGCGTTACTCAACTCCAGGAGTGGGATTGATTTCTCCTCCGCCCCATCACGATATTTATTCCATCGAAGATCTTGCTCAACTTATTCATGATCTTAAGAATGCAAATAAGAATGCAAGAATCCACGTCAAGCTCGTTGCCGAAGTGGGTGTGGGAACAGTCGCAGCAGGTGTCAGTAAAGCTCACGCTGATGTCGTTCTCATTTCAGGTCATGACGGCGGAACTGGTGCCTCACCACTGACATCGCTCAAGCACGCAGGTGCGCCATGGGAACTTGGTTTGGCTGAAACACAGCAAACCCTTCTGCTCAACGGGTTGCGTGATCGAATCGTCGTACAAACTGATGGTCAGCTAAAAACTGGTCGAGATGTAGTTATCGCAGCGCTACTTGGCGCGGAAGAATTCGGTTTTGCGACTGCGCCTTTGGTTGTATCTGGTTGCGTGATGATGCGAGTGTGTCACCTAGATACATGTCCTGTGGGTGTTGCAACCCAGAATCCAGAATTGCGTAAGCGCTTCAGCGGAAAGCCAGAGTTTGTCGAAACATTCTTTGAGTACATTGCCGAAGAAGTTCGTGAGTATTTGGCTCAACTCGGGTATCGCTCTATCGAAGAGGCAATTGGTCACGTTGAGGACCTGGATACGCGTGATGCAGTCGATCACTGGAAAGCGAGTGGACTTGATTTAGCGCCGTTGTTGGTTCGACCAGATGTTCAAGGTCCATTCCATAACACCTCAATCCAAGATCATGGTCTTGCAGGTGCTTTAGATAATCAGTTAATCGAATTGGCCGAACCAGCGCTGTCACATTCTAAAAAAGTTTCAATAAATGTGCCGGTAAGAAATGTCAATCGAACTGTGGGCACCATGTTGGGCGCTGAAGTAACTCGCAGATTTGGGAGTGCAGGTTTGCCCGCTAACACTATTGACATAACTCTTCATGGATCTGCTGGGCAGTCACTGGGGGCGTTTATTCCGCAAGGTGTCACCATCCGTCTTTTCGGTGATTCCAATGACTATGTTGCAAAGGGAATTTCAGGTGGGCGGGTAATAGTTCGCCCAGATGAGAAATCAATTTTTCATTCCTATGAGAATGTGATTGCAGGAAACGTTATTGGGTACGGCGCTACCTCGGGAGAAATATTCATTCGAGGAACTGTTGGCGAGCGTTTCTGTGTTCGAAATTCCGGTGCGATTGCCGTTGTCGAAGGAATCGGTGATCACGGTTGTGAGTACATGACTGGAGGAACAGTTGTTGTTCTGGGCAAGACTGGTCGCAACTTTGCCGCTGGAATGTCTGGTGGGCGGGCTTTCGTTTTGGATCTGGACTCAGCGCTTGTAAACACCGATATGGCTGACATCGTTGCAATTCCTGAAGATCAAAAAGGAATCCTTTTCGATATCGTCACTAAGTTCTTCGAGGAGACTCAATCTGAAGTTGCTCAAGAACTTTTGGGCGATTGGACTCAAGCTCTCCTTCGAATTTCAATGGTGATGCCACGTGATTATGCGCGAGTACTTGCTTCGATGGAGAGAGCGCTCAAAGAAGGTTTGCCAGTAGATACCTATGTAATGGAGGTCGCACATGGCTGATCCAAAAGGATTTCTCACGACATCTCGTGAACTTCCCAAGCGACGTCCCGTAGATGTTCGTATTCAAGACTGGAAAGAAGTGTACGAACCTCAGGAATTCGAAGATCTACAGAAGCAAGCTGGCCGATGCATGGATTGTGGTATTCCGTTTTGTCATCAAGGTTGCCCATTAGGAAATCTCATTCCCGAATGGAATGACTTAATTTGGCGTGGAGATAAGACTGAAGCAATCGCGCGTTTGCACGCGACCAACAATTTCCCTGAATTCACTGGTCGTCTCTGTCCTGCACCATGTGAGAGCGCATGCGTTGTTGCGATTAGTTCTGATGCGGTTTCTATTAAACAAGTCGAACTTCGAACAATCGAAGAAGCCTTTGCATCGGGCAAAGTTGTCCCCTTGGCGCCTGATCGCTTAACAGGAAAGACAATCGCAGTAATTGGTTCTGGACCTGCCGGTCTTGCCGCTGCGCAACAACTCACACGTGCAGGTCACACTGTTGCCGTCTATGAACGCGCTGCCAAAATTGGTGGCCTCATGCGCTACGGAATTCCAGAATTCAAGATGGAGAAATCAATTCTTGATCGTCGTCTTGCCCAAATGGAGCAAGAAGGCACGCGTTTTCGCGCCGGGGTAGATGTAGGCGCCGAACTCACAGGCCATCAACTGAGATCTCGTTATGACGCAGTTGTTTTGGCGGTGGGATCTACCCAAGCCAGAGACCTTCCTGTTCCTGGGCGAGAACTCAACGGAATATTCCAAGCGATGCAATATCTTCCTTGGGGAAACAAGCAAGCACTAGGAGAGATTGATGAACCGCCAATCAACGTAGCGGGCAAACATGTTGTCATTCTCGGTGGGGGAGACACAGGCGCAGATTGTTTAGGAACTGCGACCAGGCAAGGCGCAGCTTCAATTACTCAACTTGAGATCATGCCGATGCCAACCAATGATCGTCCAACCACACAACCATGGCCGATGTATCCGATGATTTATCGAGTATCGAGTGCGCATGAAGAACATGACAATCGTATGTTTGCAGTCTCCACGGAGAAATTCATTGGAGATGAATTCGGAAACGTTCGAGCTTTGAGCATCATCGAAACGAAGATGGTTAACGGAAAATTTGAAACGGTTCCTGGTACCGAGAAGGAGTTGCCGGCTGATTTCGTTTTCCTTGCCATGGGATTTACTGGGCCCGAGAAGAGTCCCTTGATTACCCAATTAGAGGTAGAGCTAGATGAAAGGGGCAACATCAAACGGGGCGCTGACTTTCAGACCACGAGCGAAGGAGTCTTTGTCTGCGGAGATGCGGGTCGAGGTCAGTCTTTGATCGTGTGGGCAATTGCCGAAGGTCGAAGTGCCGCCGCCGCTGTTGATGAATATCTCACAGGTAGAACGCAGTTACCTGCGCCAATACAACCAACTGCACGTCCATTGATGGTTTAAGGTTAAACAATGCGTAGAGCCAAGATTGTGTGCACGATGGGACCTGCTGTCGAGTCTCCAGAAAAAGTACGAGAACTCATTGCAGCCGGAATGAATATGGCTCGCCTCAATCTTTCCCATGGGAGTTATGAAGAACACCAGGTTCGTTATGACCGTGTTCGAAATGCAGCCAAGGAAGCCGGAGTTGCAGTGGCCATTCTTGTGGATCTGCAAGGTCCCAAGATTCGTCTTGCTCGATTTATCGATGGCCCTCACGATCTAGCGCGCGGTGATATTTTCACCATCACAACGGATGAAGTCGAAGGCACGAAAGAGCGTGTGGGAACTACATACAAAGGTTTGCCTGGAGATTGCAAAGCGGGAGATCGCATTCTGATTGATGACGGGAAAGTTACTGTCGAAGTTGTTGAAGTAAAAGGCAATGACGTAATCACGAAAGTTATTGAGCCAGGGGCTGTCAGTAATAATAAAGGAATCAATCTGCCTGGAGTGGCGGTCTCTGTTCCGGCCATGTCAGAGAAAGATATTGAAGATTTACGCTGGGGACTCAAAGTAGGGGCAGATTTTATTGCTCTCTCCTTTGTTCGTAGCGCTGATGACATCAACGATGTTCACAAGATTATGGAAGAAGAAGGCATCCGGATTCCCGTGATTGCCAAAATCGAGAAACCTCAAGCCGTCGCTAATCTGCAAGAGATTGTCGATGCCTTCGATGGCATCATGGTGGCGCGAGGAGATCTCGGAGTCGAACTTCCGATTGAGGATGTTCCACTCGTACAGAAGCGTTGCGTTGAAATGGCGCGTGAAGCAGCAAAGCCAGTAATCGTTGCAACCCAAATGTTGGATTCGATGATTTCTAATTCGCGCCCGACCAGAGCCGAAGCAACTGACTGTGCCAATGCTGTTCTCGATGGCGCAGATGCACTGATGCTCTCGGGTGAAACCAGTGTGGGTGAGTTTCCCATTGAGGCTGTCGCAACTATGGCTCGCATTATTGAAAAGACAGAGGCAGATGGATTGGAGAGAATCCATCCACTTCAGCATTCGCCCAAAACTAAAGGCGGCACAATTACCAAGGCAGCCAAAGAGGTTGGAGAAACTGTCGGCGCAAAATTCTTAGTTGCCTTTACAAAAAGTGGCGACTCGGCCAGACGTATGGCGAGATTGCGTTCGGCAATTCCAATCCTCGCCTTGACTCCAGATTCTGGTACCTACAATCGAATGGCGCTTTCTTGGGGAGTCGAATCCTTAATCGCTCCCGTCGTGAAAACTACGGACGAGATGGTCAAGCAGGTCGACAGCGTCCTCATCGAATCGGGGCGAGCGCGCATTGGCGAACTCATTGTCATCGTCGCAGGCTCACCTCCAGGAATTCCGGGATCCACGAATGCGCTCCGGGTGCACTGCATAGGCGATGCAATTGGCGGAGTTGCAGCGGCGTATCGCTAGACTAGGCACGCGCCTCGGTACTCCAACGGTAGAGAGGGCAGTCTCAAACAATGCATAGTGTCGGTTCGAATCCGACTCGGGGCACATGAGTTCAACAATTTCCAATAGCGCCTCTCC
>CAIYRR010000082.1 GCA_903928745.1 uncultured Actinomycetes bacterium
ATCCATTGACCTGGCCGTTGACCTTCTTGGAAGGTGTTGAAGCAACAGATGATGGAGTGCCAGAGGCTGAGGCCGAAGCTGATGCGCTCGCGCTGGCGGTTGCCTTATCGGCACCGGCAACTGGAGTAGAGGAGATCTCGGACTGAGCAAGTGGAACGTTGTTGTTCTCAGCGCCAGTCATGGAGTTAAAGCCAAGGAATGCGGTCACAACTAATAGGAGTGAGAGTGCAACCTTGGAAGATTTCTTGGCAACGTCGGCTGCCTTCTTGTAGGAGGTCGACAACATATCTAGGGCGGTTAGGCCACGCTCTTCGTCGATGATGATCTCAGACATGATGCGGCGAAGGGATGCGCGAGCGCGAGAAACAGTGTGGCGCACGGCGGATTCCTTGATCCCCAATTCTGCGGCGATTTCTTCAGTGGAGCGGCCTTCCATCTCCCACATAACAAGCGCGGCACGCTCGGCTGGGGAAAGGAGGGCAAGGGCTTGGCGGATGATTGCGGCATCTTCGGCGGCGCTTAGTGCGGCGGAGTGGTCTCCGTCTGCCTGCCAGGATGCTTCGATCTCTGCGGTGGCATCATCGAGGACGACCAAGTTTGGACGACGGCCTTCCATGCGGAAGTAGTCGATGCAGAGGTTTTCGATGGTGCGGTGCAGGTAAGAAAGGCCGTGCTCAGAAGATTCAAGCTCTGGAGCGGCCAACATGAACTTAATCAAGGCATCTTGAGTGATTTCCTCAGCCTTAGCGGAATCCTTTAGGACGCGATTTGCGTGGGAGAGAAGCTCTGAGCGGTGCTCTGTGTAGAAAGCACCGAGCTCAGCGACGGTCCATACTGTCGGACCTGCTGAAGCTGCAGATTTCTTGGCCACTTTGAGATTCCTTTTTAACCGGTTTTGTTGTGCAGAGTCAGCCGTCGCTGCCTCTACTTGCTACTACGAATCCGTATCCACTTTGTCGCGGAGGACGGACAAAACGGACATTTCGTTGAACTGGATGGGTGCTTTCGGCCCCTTGCCGCCCAACTAAGGCAACTTTACGCCTGAATTTGGCGTGCATAGAAGAGGTATTCCTTGGTAATTGCGTGAGAAATAGTCCTACTTAATAGTGAGGCCTCGCGTGTAGACCACCTTGCCAGCGATCTTCACGACCACGGTCTTGATCCCGGCGGTCACGGTGTTCTTGCCGATCTTGGCAGCCACCTTATTAATAGTGGCGGTCACCTTTGCCCCGGCTGCTGCCTTGGTGACTGAGATTGTGATGACTCGTTTTAGAACGGTAACCGTGACAACTGGTTTTGCAATTGGATTCACTGACGGTGCAGGAGTTGGTTTAGCTGTCGCAGACGGTGTTGGTTTAGCTGTAACTGTTGGCGTTGGCGTCGCACTTGGTTTTGGTGAGGCGCTCGCTGATGGTGTTGGTGTTGGGAGAACGGCTCCGGCCTTTACGGTTACAAGAGCCTGCACGGTATTGGATTGCGAATAATTTCCGTGCGGCAATTGCATTGCAGAAATAGTTGCTGTACCTGCGCCAACAAAAACAATTGTGCCCGCGGTAATGGTCACAACTTTTGGATCCGATGATGTGTATGTCCATACACCAAGTGAATTTGTTGTCGGTGGTTTGATTGCAAGTGGTAGGTCGCCAACAGTTCCTTGCATCGGTGCAAATGCACCAATCGTTGGAATATCACCGAGTACGCGAATCGTTAAAGTTGCAACGCCTTGTGCCCATGTTGGGGATGCCGCTTGTGTTGCAGTAATAGTTGTTTGTCCTGCCCCTTTAACTTTTACAACGCCGGCAACAACATCCACAACATTCGTGTCAGCAGATGTGTACGTCCATGCGTTTGGTGAGTTAGTTGTTGGCGGGGTGAGAGTGAAATCAGAATCCTTAATTACTTTTTCAATGTTTGCCCATGCACCAATCGTTGGAGTACCAACAACGGTAAGCGTCATTGCAACAGGAGTGGATGATCCGTAATTACCGACACCTGCTTGGGTTGCGGTAATCAGCGTCGCACCAGGTTTGCGTAGCGTTGCAGTTGCACTGCCACCTGCAGCAATCGCCGAAGCAGGAATTGATGCAACCGTGGGATCCGATGATGTAAGTGTCCATCCGCCAGCGGAATTAGAGGTAGGGACGCTAATTACCAATGTATTTGCGGAGGATGCAGAAAATGCTGCGGTCATATTAGGGAAGGCGCCGATGGTGGGAAGGGCCGCTTGAATAGTGGCCGTCATAGAAACAGTTGCTGATGCATAGTTGCCAGAGTGAGCCTGTGTCGCTGTAATTGTTGTTGTACCTAAACCAACAGGGGTCAGTGTCGCTCCATTAATAGTTGCCACTGCTGGATTACTCGATGTAAATGACCACGAACCAGGACCTGTAGATGTTGGCGCAATTAGCGTCACGCTACCAACGCTGTCTTTCATCAAAGTGATATTTCCAAATGTTCCAAGTACGGGAACCAACGCCACAACCGTCAGTGTCATCTTTGCGGTAGCGCCCGTAAATAAATTTGTGTTGGATTGCGTTGCAGTGATTTCAACAACGCCACCATCAAGAAAGGTAACTACGTTTCCACTGACGGATGCAATCGCTGGTTTGGATGAAGTAAATGTCCATCCTCCATTTGATGTCGATGTCGGTGGATTAAGTTTGAAAGTTCCTTGTGTGATCGAAACAGATTGAGATGCAAATGCACCGACTGTTGGTGTTCCGGGAGTAACAAGTAAAAGCGCAGAACGCGAACGTTCGGTGTACACACCGCTGGCTGCTTGCGTGGCAGTAATTGTTGATGATCCCGTCGAAAGAATAATAAGAACTCCGCCGTTAACTTTTGCAACTGCAGGGTTGGAGGAAACATAAGACCACGGCCCGGGTGAATTTGTAGTTGGCGGAACAATCGTGACAGTACCGACTCCGTATGTCGCCGTGATGCGCGGGAATGGTCCGAAAATTGTTGTCGTTGCTTGGGCAACAGGAGCGAGCGCTATAGAGATGACCGCCAATGCGAGCGCCACCACAAGCGTTTTACGTGCGGGGGTTTGTCTCAGGGTTTGGGATGTCATTGGGTTTTTCGTATCTATGCGCATGTTTTTATTATCCTCAAATGCGCAGTGGAATCAGGGATGTCTTATATGTGAGCCACCTATCAACTCCTAAGCCATTTTAGAGAGTGACCACTCATAACTTTGGGCGAATTGCGTAGATGCCAGGTCTACCGTGAACTCGTCAGCGTGAGCCTCGGAGAGGAGACCACACTCGTGTTTCAGGTACGCATCCATGGTCGTGGCGGTCAGGGAGTTGTTACTGCCGCCGAATTATTAGCACAGGCCGGTTTTGATGAAGGCGCTCATGCGCAGGCGTTTCCAAGTTTTGGATCCGAACGAACAGGCGCCCCCGTCGTAGCTTTTTGCCGCATCGCCGATAAAGAAATCCGTGTGCGCGAACCAATCATGGTTCCTGACGCGGTCATCGTGCAGGATGAAACGCTTTTGCGGGCAGTAGATGTTTTTGCCGGTCTTAAATCCACGGGATTTGTCCTCATTAACTCCATGCGCACCTTTGATGAACTTGGCCTTGGACAGTATTCAGATGCGGGAGATCGCTTTATCACGGTGCCTGCAACGCAATTGGCAATGGAACACCTTGGTCGGCCAGTGCCAAATGCCGTTTTACTTGGCGCATTTGCAGCTCTTACCAAAGTCGTTTCTCTGAAGTCAGTTACCGACGCTATCCGCGAGCGCTTTAGCGCAAAGTTAGCCGATGGAAACTGCGCAGCAGCAACAGCCGCATACGAATTTGTCGCGAAACAATTAGAAGGGTCTGCACGTGTTTAAACAAGTTGAAGGCTCACGTGCAGTTGCCGAAGCCGTAGCCGCATGTCGCCCAGAAGTTATCTGCGCATATCCCATTTCTCCGCAAACACATATCGTCGAAGGTCTCAGCCGCATCGTTAAAGAAGGCAAACTGGGCACCTGCGAATTCGTCAATGTGGAATCTGAATTTGCCGCAATGTCTGTAGCCATCGGTGCAAGTGCGACAGGTGCACGTACATACACCGCCACAGCAAGCCAGGGTTTGTTGTACATGGTGGAGGCGGTCTACAACGCATCTGGTCTTGGTCTACCGATTGTTATGACCGTGGCCAACCGCGCAATCGGTGCGCCTATCAATATTTGGAATGATCACTCCGATTCAATGTCACAACGCGACTCTGGTTGGATTCAGATCTTTGCTGAGACAAACCAAGAGGCCGCCGATCTACATGTGCAGGCATTTCGGATTGCAGAGGAATTATCACTACCCGTCATGGTCTGCATGGATGGTTTCATTTTGACGCACGCATCCGAGCGCGTAGATATTCCAGAGCAAGAGCAAGTGGATTCTTTCCTTAAGCCATATGTGCCCCGTCAGGTTTTGGACCCAGATAATCCCGTCTCTATTGGCGCGATGGTTGGCCCTGAAGCCTTTACAGAGGTGCGTTATATGGCGCATATGAAAACTTTGTCTGCGCTTGAACTCATCCCTCAGGTTGCTAAAGATTTCCAGGAGATATTCCAACGCGATTCCGGTGGCCTCATCCGTGGCTATCACAGCGAAGACGCAGAGACCGTTGTCATTGCATTGGGATCCATCCTTGGAACAATCAAAGATGTCATAGATGATCAGCGCGAAAATGGCGTGTCCATTGGTGCGCTAGGAATCATCACCTACCGGCCATTCCCATTTGATGCGGTGCGTGAAGCACTGCGCAACGCAAAGCGCGTTGTCATTATCGAGAAGGCGTTATCGGTTGGTATCGGTGGCGTGGTGGCGCAAGATATTCGCCATGCACTCTCTGGACTTGAGATTCATCAGTACACCGTTATTGCAGGATTAGGTGGTCGCCCAATCACAAAAGCATCCTTGAGTGACCTCTTTGACAAGGCAGTTGTCGATGACATCCGTGGCCTCACCTTCTTGGACCTTGATCAAGAATTAGTGGATGCGGAAATGAAACGTGAGGCAGGGCAATCATGAGTACGACTCCCGTAAAGTTTTATCAAGTTGGTAGCTTCGCAGTTGGTAACCGATTACTTCCCGCGGCCGCGGGTTCGGTGCAGTCAGATATGGAACGTACCAATGCGCTCACATCAGGGCACCGTGCGTGCCAAGGTTGTGGTGAAGCACTTGGCGCCCGTTATGCAATGGATGCCGCGATGCGCGCAGCTAACGACAAAGTAATTGCGGTCAATGCAACGGGTTGTCTTGAAGTTTTCTCCACTCCATATCCAGAAAGTTCGTGGCGTATCGCGTGGTTGCATTCACTCTTTGGAAATGCACCCGCTGTCGCAACAGGTGTTGCAGCCGCCCTTCGGGCAAAGGGACGCACTGAAGTACGCGTCATTGGTCAAGGCGGAGATGGCGCAACTGTAGATATTGGATTTGGTCCACTCTCTGGAATGTTCGAGCGCAATGATGATGTTCTCTACATTTGCTATGACAACGAGGCGTATATGAACACGGGTGTTCAGCGCTCTGGTGCAACACCAGCGGCTGCACGCACTGCAACAACTCAAGCGGTGGGACCAGAACCCGGAAACGTATTTGGCCAAGGCAAGAATGTTCCACGCATCGCTATGGCACATGAGATTCCTTATGTTGCAACAGCAACTGTTGCTGACTTGCGCGACCTCGAAGCAAAAGTTGCGCGCGCTATGGAATTTCGTGGAGCACGTTACTTACATGTACTCGTGCCTTGCCCACTTGGTTGGGGATCCCAGTCTTGCGACACGGTAAAGATTGCTCGCCTTGCAACGCAAAGTGGACTCTTTCCTGTCTTTGAAGCCGAACGTGGCGAAGTTGTTTCATCAACGCCGATTCGCCAAAGAGTGATGGTTGAGGAATATCTCAAACTTCAAGGTCGGTATTCACATCTATTTTCACCAAAGCGCCGCGATGATGTCATCGATAGATTGCAAGCGGCGGCGGATAGAAATATAAAACGCTATAACTTAATGCCCGAGGAAGCAGGTGATCTCTAATGGAGAAGCCATTTGCAATCACACTGCAAGTTGAATCCAGTCTTGCCAACCACACAGGATCGTGGCGCGTAGAGCGTCCGCAATATGTAAACCTCATGCCACCTTGCAATAACGCATGTCCTGCAGGTGAAAATGTGCAGAAGTGGTTGTACACCGCCGAAGATGGATCCTACGAAGAAGCATGGCGTGCACTGATTGTTGAAAACCCTTTCCCTGCAATCATGGGTCGCGTTTGCTATCACCCATGCCAAACCGTTTGCTCGCGCGGGCAGTTGGATGAGGCAGTTGGAATCAACTCTGTAGAACGATTCCTTGGCGATCTCGCGATTGAAAAGGGTTGGAGCATTCCTGTAACCGCTCCATCAACAGGATTTAAAGTCCTCATCATCGGCGCAGGGCCAACAGGTCTATCTGCCGCTTATCACCTTCGTCGTATGGGTCACGCTGTCACGATTCGCGACGCCGCAGATGTAGCAGGCGGAATGATGCGCTTTGGTATTCCTAAATATCGTCTGCCTCGAAACATCCTCAACGCTGAAATTGCGCGTATCGAAGATATGGGTGTGCGTTTTCAACTCAATCACAAAGTCGATAACGTGCAAGACGCAATCGATGATGGTTTTGATGCAGTCTTTTTAGCTGTTGGCGCACAGATTGGAAAGCGCGCATATATTCCTGCTGGAGAAGCCGCACGCATTCTGGATGCGGTAAATGTTTTGCACGATGTCGCCGATGGTGAAGCACCGCTGCTGGGTCGCAAAGTTGTCGTTTATGGCGGCGGAAACACAGCAATAGATGTTGCTCGCACAGCAAAGCGCTTGGGTGCAGATGAAGCGATGATTGTTTATCGACGCACTCGCGAGAAAGCCCCAGCCAATGACACGGAAATTCAGGAGGCCATTGAAGAAGGCGTCTTGATGAAGTGGCTCTCCACGGTCAAACACGCGGATGCAGGTGTTTTGAAGATCGAGCGTATGGAATTAGATGACAAAGGATTCCCACAACCAACAGGTGAATTCGAAGATCTTGAAGCAGATTCACTTGTCTTAGCCCTTGGTCAAGAAGTGGATCTATCACTGGTTAATAACTTGCCTGATGTTGAAGTACGCGATGGTGTTGTTCATGTGGATCCCAACATGATGACAGGTCGCGCAGGAATATTTGCTGGTGGCGACATGGTGCCAGCAGAGCGCACAGTGACAACTGGTGTTGGACATGGAAAGAAAGCCGCGCGCAACATTGATGCATGGCTTCGTAAAGAGAAGTTTGAAAAAGAACCAATCCCTAGAGTCGTTGAGTATTCAGACCTCAACCCTTGGTACTACACGGATGCGCCACATGCAGTACGTCCACGTCTTGAAGGTGTGCGTCGTGCCTCCAACTTTGATGAAGTTGTACAGGGACTAGATGAATCCACCGCACTATATGAAGCGCGCCGATGCATGTCATGTGGTAACTGCTTTGAGTGCGATAACTGTTTTGGTGTCTGCCCTGATAACGCAGTGATCAAGTTGGGACCAGGCAAAGGGTTCGAATTCAATCTGGATTATTGCAAAGGCTGTGGTATTTGCGTAAGTGAATGCCCATCAGGGTCCATCATCATGATTCCAGAAAAGAGTTGATGTAATGATTGTCTGCGTCCCTGTAACAACTAGCGGAACCGTTGATCCAAGTTGGGGTCGCGCCGACAGAATTGCTGTTGCAGAAGTCGTAGATGGCGTTGTCGTTAATTGGAATGAATATGACACCTTCTGGAACACGCTTCACGACGAGGGCACACATGGGTCACATCACGCACGGATTGCTAAGTTCTTGAAGGAACATAAAGTCGAAGCCGTGGTCGCCAATCACATGGGCGAAGGCATGGTCAGGATGTTGGCAACGATGCAACTACCTACTCACTTAGGTGCTGCTGGGGATGCCCGAGAGGCCGTTCTCGTCGTTTAAAAGTTTTACGCTAGTGATTCACAATTGCACCTTTCACGACATTTGCTCCACTTACCCATGAAAGTGCATTTCTTCTTCTAGGTATTACTCATCTATACCTGTAGATTTCCCAAGCATGAGGCGCATCGTGTTCTTCTTTAGTTCTGTGCTCATGTTGGCAATTGCTCTGCCTTCCATCGCACCAGCCAGTGCCGCGGTTAAAAGCGGGACGACCTGCAAGAGTGTTGGTCAAGTGGTGGCTCAAGGTTCTCAACAATTAACTTGCACGAAGGTTAGTAAGAAGTTGGTGTGGGTTTCAAAAGAGATTGTGAAGGTACCTCAAACTTCACTGGGGTCACCTGTTGCGGTGAAAGCTTTCACGGAAATGCAAAAAGCAATTGATGCAATGGGCACGGAAGGCAAGCCAAACATCACCTATATCCCGACACCTAGCGCAAGTAGTGCTCTTGTTAGCGAGAGTCAGCGCAACTTAATCTTTGCATCCGAATATTTTCGCACTTACTTACCAGCATCGCGTGCGATAACCGCCTGGGTGGTTGGTTCACCGCAGGATTCGAGTTGGTACGCCGGCTCCTGGCGAGTTGCGATCCCAGAGCAAGCTGAAGATTTGATTGGTCGTCAAGATTACATATCAGGACAAGTCGGTAGTACAACTGATGGCGCATTGGCGCTTGTCTTCACTTCGGTTGAGCAGTTAACAAGTTTCCACGAATACACGCATGCCGTGCAAGATGAAGTAGCGCAAGGAAAGAGTGGATTGCTCTGCTGGGTTCGCGAAGGAATGGCTGAGTATGAATCAAATGCGATGTTGGGCAGAAACAGCGAGGTTGTCTATAAAGCCGCGATGCTTAATCTTGTTAAAGAACTTTCCATGATTTCAACTTCACTTTTCAATTATCGATCCGCGGGTCTTGATTACTGGATCAACTTCTTCGTTTCCGATGAAACCAGGTTAAATGGAAATTGCCGTAGACAATCCTCTGTTATGGATCCCGCATATTCAGTAGGGGGTCTCGGCTTTCAGTATTTAGAGGGTCAATATGGGCGAGACAAGGTCTTCCAATTTATTCACAACATTGGGACTGATTGGAAAGGTGTTTGCCCGGCGCCACAAGTGAAACAAATAGCGTGTAAGTCTTGGAAAACAGCGTTTAAGAAAGCTTTCGGGATAGAGCCGGCGGTGGCATATAAGGCGATGGGCGCATTCATCGTTAATCAGATTGCGTGGTCTTACACGGTGCAAGGGCTAAACGAAGCAGCAATCAATGAACAGTTTCCGCAATCTCGCAGTGTTCCTGAATACGCACCATTGCCTACGAAGGATGTTGCCGGTGGATCATGTAATCGAAGCGGTGAGATGACCGGCAACCTCAAGTGTGTCCTCAAAGGTGGATCAATGTTCTGGTCATTCGCAGGTTCTCTTAACGGAGGATCGCAAAGTGGAGGTACACAAACCGGTGGAACTCAAACCGGTGGAACTCCGCCACCATCGACCATTGATGATCTAGGTGCCCCACCAAATGTTCCAGCGCCAGGACGCTCATGTCCTTACGTTGACGATAGAACTCACTATGAAAAGACACCGCTAATTTGCGTGAAAGGTATTCCAGTAAATAAATGGATGATTGATCCAAACCCACCAACCGCGTAATTAGGTGAAACTAGATTTGTGGGCCCTGTGGACACCGGGCATCGGTTGTCTGAGCTCCACTCTAGCTTGTGAATATGAATCAAATACTCGAAAGAAGCGCAGCCTCACTTTTGTTTATACCTGTACAGGTATATTCTAGATTTATGAACGTGAAGCAAAGTGCGATTCTCATAGCGCAAGCAAGGCGTGAATCGGGATTAACTCAAGTGCAATTTGCCAATCGAGCAGGCACTTCACAACCAGCAATTGCTCGATATGAGGCAGGATTAGCTAGTCCATCTATAGACACCTTGACTCGCATTCTTAAAGCGGGCGGATTAGAGATTGAATTTCGGGTAAAGAAAGCGGCACCTTCAGATCTCAGTTCGGCACGTGCTAGAAAGATCAGGGAAAATCGTGGAGAGATAAATCGTTTGATGAAAGAAGCCGGTGCCAGCCATATCCGAATTTTTGGATCCGTGGCGCGCGGCGAAGACGGCAATTCAAGTGATATTGATTTTCTCGTTGATTTTGATGCCTCACAAGGCGTTCTCCCACTCCTGCGATTAAAGAAAGCGCTTAGCAAACTTTTAAAGGAACCAGTTGATGTCGCACCAACTTCTTTGCTTAAAAAGCCGGTCCTTGAGAAGGCACTAAAAGAAGCAGTTCCTTTGTGAATCAACGGCACCATGAATTTCGACTTGAAGATATCGTGGATCGTATTCGTCGAATCGGATTCGCAGAATCACATTTGAGTTCTTCTGAAAGCAGCTCACAAATAGAAGCCAGCGAGATGGCATTTGATGCGATTGGTCTGCGTTGCGGAACAGGAACGAAAATAAAGGTCTAGATTTGTGGGCCCTGTCGGGCTCGAACCGACGACCCACGGATTAAAAGTCCGTTGCTCTACCGACTGAGCTAAAGGCCCCACTGCTTTCATGACGTACTACTTGCTGCCATGTGAGCGTGCTGAGGTTAGCACCCAGGGGGCCTAAGAGCCGAATTCACCTAGCAAATAAGCCTTTTCTGGACCTTACAACAACTTCTGCCTAAAGAACTCAAGAGTTCTACTCCAAGCAAGTTCGGCTGCTTGCGCGTTATAAACCTCTGGGCGATCATTATTAAAGAAGGCATGTTGCGTGTTTGAGTAGTCAAACACTTGAGCCAAACCACCAGCGGCGTTGATGTTCGTAAGCGCTTCCTGAATGCCAGGTGCTGCTGAGGTTCCATCGCTTTCGGCGCAGTGAATCATGCATTCTTTGCCTTTGTAATTAACCCATTCCGGAGCATGTCTTTCCCATGATGAACCAGGATAGAAACCAACTGTTGCCGAAATTGAATCACTCAGAGTTCCGCTCCAAATTGCAAGTGAGCCTCCCATGCAAAAACCGACTGCTCCTACATGCTTTGATGAAACTTGAGGCAACGACAATAAATATTCTGCTGCATTTGAAATTTCTTTGCCGGCCAAATCCAACTGCAACTCCATCATGAGTTTCTTAGCAAGATCTGGTTCAGCGGCTGCTTGCCCGTGATAAAGGTCGGGAGCAAATGCAACAAATCCTTGAGCAGCAAAGCGATCAACGATTTCAGTGATGTGACCGACTAGTCCCCACCACTCTTGAATCACAATCACCGCTGGACCAGAACCAGAATCAGGTGAGGCTAAATATCCCTGGCCAGAAATTCCATTCATATTAAAAGTCACATTGCTTCCCATGGGCCTAGGATAGAGAAAATTTGAGCAACGGAGAAGAAAATGCAGCATCGCAAATTAGGTCCAACGCTAGAAGTCTCTGCCCTCGGTCTTGGTTGCATGGGAATGAGCGATTTCTATGGTCCTCGAGAAGATGCGGCATCAACGGCAACTATTCACCGAGCCCTTGATTTGGGTATCACGTTCTTTGACACGGCAGATATGTATGGCCCATATACCAACGAAATCTTGTTGGGTGAAGCGCTCAAGGGACGTCGGGACCAAGTTGTGATTGCAACAAAATTTGGCAATGAAAGAAATCCGGATGGAAACTTCATTGGTGTTAATGGAAAGCCTGACTATGTTCGGAAAGCTTGCGATGAATCATTGGCTCGCTTGGGCGTGGATTACATCGATCTCTATTACCAACATCGCGTAGACCGCACAGTCCCTATTGAAGACACATGGGGTGCGATGAAGGAACTTGTAGATGCGGGAAAGGTTCGCCATTTAGGAATATCCGAGGCGCTACCTACGACTATCCGAAAAGCGCATGCAGTTCACCCAATTACCGCGATTCAATCTGAGTGGTCACTATGGACACGTGATCCAGAAATGAATGGGGTCTTTGAAACTTCTCGTGAACTTAACATTGGTCTTGTTCCTTATTCCCCATTGGGGCGTGGATTTCTCACTGGCCAAATTAAATCCATTGAAGATCTTGATGAGGGCGATTCACGACGACGTCACCCTCGTTTTCAAGGTGAAAACTTTGCTCTTAACTTAAAGATCGTTGATGCAGTCAACGCGATGGCGAAAGAGAAGAACGCAACCGCTGCGCAATTGGCCTTGGCGTGGGTACTGGCTCAAGGAAATAACGTGGTGCCCATTCCTGGAACGCGAAGTATTCAAAGACTCGAAGAGAATTGTGCCTCTTTGAATATTGAACTCACGAGTGAAGACTTGGCGCGACTAAATGAGATTGCGCCAATCGGTGTGACAAGTGGAGATCGCTATCCCGATATGTCTACCGTTAACGCGTAAGGACTTACCGACCTCTTGAAGCGCGCTGTAAACGATCACGAATTGCAACAGCAAGGCCATCTCCCGAAGGTTGTATAACTGCAATCTTTGCTAATCCTTGGGTATCGCCAAAGCGAAGCGCCTCATAAAGAACTCGGGCGTAATCCTCAACGGACTTTGGTGAAGCTAATCGAATTGCGCCAACAGGAGTAGCAATTGTGGCGACGGCAATGAAACCTTCACCGGGTCCGGCCATCGCATCAAGGACGACTTGCGCTTTTGGTGAGTAGTGATTCTCTAGAGATCCTGAAACTCGTATCTCAGAATTTTCATTACTTGCAACTGTAAGTCCCGTACTTTCCTGAATCATCTCAACCGTTATTGCACCTGGGCGCAAAATTCGTGGGACATCTCCAGTGCAATCAATGATTGTTGATTCAACCCCAACAAGTGCGGGGCCGCCATCTAGAATCAGGTCATTCTCTAAAAGATATTGCCCTATCTCCTCTTGCACTGCAATGGCAGTTGTTGGGGAAACTTGACCGAATCTATTTGCACTGGGTGCCGCAATTCCTAGCCCGCCAACCTTCTTGAATTCATTTAGTAAACCCAGCGCCAATGAATGTGCAGGAACTCGGAGTCCTACTGTTTCTTGAGCGCCCGTGATGAAATCTTTTGCAATATCGGATCGAGGCAAAACCAGCGTCATGGGACCTGGCCAAAAATCTCGTGCAAGTGAAATTGCATACGTAGGAATATCGCCAGCCCATGTAACCATGTCTTGCATATCTGCAATATGAACAATAAGTGGGTGATCTGCAGGGCGTCCCTTAACTTCATAAATGCGAGCAACTGCTCTTTCACTTGTGGCATCAGCCCCAAGACCGTAAACAGTTTCCGTCGGGAAAGCCACAAGAGAGCCAGCTAACAATTTCATAGCGGCTTGCGCCAAAGAATCGGCACTGCAATTGGAAAGAAACTGCGAAGTCATGGGCGCGCTCCAATATGAGTGCCAAGTGCACCAACTATGAAGCAATTTTGAGCCAAGATACTCCTATGACTAAGAGCCCCGATGGGCGCATTCGCGTAATGCGAATCATAGCCCGCATGAATGTGGGCGGTCCTGCGGTGCAGGTATCAGGGCTCATGCGTAGTTTTGATCAGACCAAATTCGAGCAAATTCTTGTTACGGGCTATTGCGCAGAAGATGAATCTGACTATCTAGAAACCGTGGCCAAAGATGTAACCGCCACGCGTATCGAAGGTTTCGGTCGATCAATTTCTATAGTCGGCGATATCAAAGCTTTCATGCAAATTGTGAAAGAGATTCGAACCTTTAAGCCCCACGTGATTCACACACATACCGCTAAGGCAGGCGTTATAGGACGCATCGCATCCATAGTTTCTCGACATCCATCTATCCGCGTGCATACCTATCACGGACATCTCTTGCATGGATATTTCGGAAAGTTCAAAACTGCATTAGTTATTACTATCGAACGCTTCCTTGGTTATTACACCACTCACTTACTGGCGGTTGGTAAGCAAGTCATGAACGACTTGCTTTTAGCTGGTATCGGAAGCGTCCGCAAATTCTCAGTGATGCCTCCTGGGTTACAACTTGATCCGTTGCCATCACATAAAGACGCTTGTGATGAATTAGATCTTGATCCGACAAAAACATATTGTGCATTCATTGGACGAATCACTCAGATAAAGCGACCAGATAGATTTCTAGATGTAGTTGCACAAGTACAAGCATCAGGGTCGGATGTGCAATTTATCGTTGCTGGAGCCGGCGGACTTTTGGAATCCTGTAAAGAGCGGGTGGCAAAAGAATCTTTGCCCGTGACATTCCTTGGATGGCGTGAAGATATCGAAACTGTCTTGGCCGCATCCGACATGGTGTTACTGACAAGCGATAATGAAGGCACTCCGTTGAGTTTGATTCAAGCAGGTATGGCGCATCTTCCAATTGTCTCCACCAATGTGGGATCGGTAATTGAAATAGTTGTTAATGGTCAAACAGGAATCGTGACCGATCTCAGCGCTAAGGCCCTATCTGATGCAGTCAAACTGCTGGGAGATGACGTTGCTTTGCGCAAGAAGATGGGCGATGCCGCCAATATTTATACGATGCAACGCTACGGTGTGGAAAGGCTCGTGAAAGATCATCAGGATCTTTATCTGAGACTGCTTAGCGATCGAGCCAAGTCCTAGCCCAAAGCTCCAACATCAACATAGGCCAAATAACACTGTCCCTATCTTGTCCTGACATGTGATCGGCCAATATTGCTTCTACCTCGGTTGAAATAAACCAACCACGACCTTGCGCTGTTGGATCTGTGAGTAAGTCATAAGTCATTGTCCGAAGCCCCGTACGCAACCAATCTGCGCGTGGGATTGCAAAGCCCATCTTTGGACGATCAACTAATTCTGATGGCACTAAAGATCGAGCAATCTCTTTCAAAATGTACTTTGTTTGACGCCCCTTGATCTTGTACTCCGAAGGCAAGCGGGTTGCCCACTCGACCACCTCGTGATCAAGAAGTGGTGCGCGAACTTCCAAACTGTTTGCCATGGTTGCTAGGTCTGCTTTAACAAGTAGGTCTCCGGGTAAGTACCACTGGAAATCAGATCGAATCATGCGAGAGAGATCATCACGCGCACCTGGCAAGCCAAAATGTGAAACGAATTCCGCAGAGGCCGCGTTGGAGTGGAAATCGTGACCGATGAGTTTCTTAAGTTCTTCTGCTTGACCTAAAGAAAGTACAGATAGGTAGCGCGCAGCTAGGGATGGTTGTGATTGCACCTGCGAAAGTATGCGCTTGATCTTGCGGTTGTTGATCGCACCCGTGGATGCCAAGCCCGCACTCAATGGAGCCCCGACCTTCAAAAGCGCATTCCATTTTTGCATGACAGGGGCCGCCAAATAACGGTCATACCCGCCAAATACTTCATCCCCTCCATCGCCACCCAGTGCCACAACAACTTCTTGACGAGCAAACTTAGAGAGCATGAAAGTAGGAATGATTGATGAGTCTGCAAATGGTTGATCCAAGGTGGCAGATAACTGCTGCAACAAAAGTGCGGGATCTGGTGTTAACTTTTCTTCAACGTGTTCAGTACCTAAGTGCTGAGCAACTGCACGGGCATGAGAGGACTCGTCATAACGTGGATCATCAAATCCGATGGAGAAGGTCTTTACTTTCCCTGGAATCAACTGAGTCATGTATGCAGTCACAACTGTTGAATCAAAACCTCCGCTGAGGAATGACCCAAGAGGACGTTCAGAAATAAGGCGACGTTCTACAGCATCCCGGATGAGTCTCTTGGTTTCACTCAGCGCATCTTCGTATGAAATCTCATTTACTGTTTCAAAATCAGGCGACCAGTATTTATTTGTGCTCCATGTGCCATCTCGCCAAATACCATAACTTGCAGGTGGGACCTGATGGATCTCGTTGTATGCAGATCTCGGTGCATTCACATAACCGAATTGCATAACCTCTGTGATTGCTTCCTTGCGCAAAGTCACAGCTACGCCTGCTGCCTTTACTGCTTTTACTTCTGATCCGAAGAAGAAGGTTCCATCACCCTGATGTGCATACCAGAGTGGCTTTTTGCCCATTCTGTCTCGGATCAAGGTCAAGGATTGATCGCGAGAATCCCAAATAGCAATAGCAAACATCCCACTGAGTTTTGAAATGAATTCGATTCCGTATTGCTCATACAAATGCACAATGACTTCTGAATCTCCATTGGATGTGAAATGGTGCCCTTTTGCCGCTAAGTCTTCTCGCAATTTCTTGAAGTTGTATATCTCGCCGTTGAAAACTAAATGAATTGTCTTGGCTTCATTAGCAACAGGTTGTTGACCTGTACCCACATCGATAATTGCTAAGCGGCGAATTCCCAGTGCAACGCCGTCTGTTAAATATCTTCCCGTCTCATCTGGGCCGCGGTGGTGAATAGAATCTAATTGGCGCGTAAGAACATCACTCTTGGGAGCGCCTCTACCTACTCCACCAGCGATGCCACACATAAAAGTTAGTCGGAGACCGTAGGGCCGTTAGCTACGGTATCGCCGTACTCCTTGAGCCAGTTCACTGTTTCAGTAAGTGCCTGCTCGAATTCCATTGGCTTTACTGCAGGGAAAAGTTGTTTCAATAATCCTGGGGAGTTCTGAGAATCTTTCACATCACCGGCCCGGGTAGGAACAAAGTTCACATCCAAGTTAGGGAAATGCTTTTTCATCATTTCAATAGTTTCTAGTAATGAAATGCGGTTTCCGAAAGCTAAATTGACTGCACCTTCGTGGGTGACTCTGCGGTCAATGACATCCATGCACACATCAATAACAGTGCGTACGTATGTAAAATCGCGTGTCTGTGAGCCATCGCCAAATACTTCGATGGGCTCGTTACGCATTGCCTTCCATATCCACTTTGGCAGCACAGCGGCATACTCGTGATCAGGGCGCTGGCGCGGACCAAAGACATTGAAGAAACGAAGCAAGGTGACCGGTACGTTGTAGGCAGATCCGTACGCCTGAACATATCCCTCTGCTGCCAATTTACTTGCAGCATACGGAGTCATCGGCGCCAACCACATGGTTTCATCTTTTGGAAGAACACCATTGCGACCATAGACCGAAGATGAAGAACTGAAAACTACATGCGCCCCACTTTCGCGCGCAGCCTCTAGAACATTCAAAGTACCGGTTGCATTTACTTCATGCGTTGCAACAGGATTCTTGAGTGAGCGCGGGACTGACCCCCGTGCACCTAAGTGGAAAATGAATTCGGCAGACCCTAAGGCCTTTGCCAACCCCACACGATCAACCAATGAAATCTCGTGGAAATCGCAGACGTTTAAATCTAAGTTGGACAACATACCCGTTGATAAATCATCGACAACGGTGATCTTGTGTCCCTTCTCGGCCAAGGCAGCAACGAGATTTGAGCCGATAAATCCGGCTCCGCCAGTGACTGCAATATGTGCCATGTGCCCAACCCTATCAATCTCTAACAGGGTTTTATGAGGCAATTCCCCGAGTAAATACATGAGAATAATTCGCTTTTCGCCCTAATTCCTAGAACACTTACGCCATGAATAAAAAATATCTTAAGAAAATCGCTGTAGTTGCAATTGCCCTCTCACTCGTTGGGGGCGTGGCTCTTGCACCAGCATCCATGGCCGCATCCACTTCTCGTTACATGACAATGTCGGCCGAAGGCAGTGTGAAGGTTGCACCGGACGCAGTCCGCCTCACGGCTACCGTCTCCACTGTTGCCGATACAAATAAGAACGCACTCGCTGCCAACGCAAATTCTTCATCTGCTGTGCGTGCAGCACTTGTAGCCAATGGAGTTTCAACGAAAGATATCGCCACTCAAAATGTGACTGCTTATCCTGAATATAACTACACCCCAGAAAAACCGGTTCTTACTGGTTATCGTGCAAGTCAGACTTTCGTCGTTGTGATTCGCAAAGCGACAACAGCAGGTGCTGTGGTTGATGCCGTAGTTGCCGCAGGTGGAGACTCTGTTCAAGTAACAGCAGTGACACCTTTCGTCCTTGATTCAACAAAAGCTGTTACCGCTGCACGATCTGCTGCAGTTAAGAATGCGAAAGCAAAAGCAACTGCATATGCATCACTTGTTGGCGTGAAACTTGGACGAGTCAATTACTTGGTCGAAAACAGCGCACCTCAGGTTTATGTCGGGGCAGTCACAGCGATGGCAAAAGCTGATTCCGGAGCAACGCAAATTGACCTCGGTCAACAAGATGTTTCCGTCTCGATCACAATTCAGTGGGCACTTCTTTAATCGAGAGATTTGATTGAAAAAGTCTCTCTTTCAATGTAGGGACCTGCTCTAGAAACTCTGAATTTCTCTACTTTTTAGGCTGAAATAAAACTGAGTTTTGCTCAGCGCCCTGTTAAAGGTACGCTTTGCGAGCCTTTAACGTCCCCATCGTCTAGGGGCCTAGGACATCGCCCTTTCACGGCGGTAACACGGGTTCGAATCCCGTTGGGGGCACGAAGGGTCGACAGTAACTCTCGGGAGGAAACTCCAGAGGAATACAGTTGGCCTTGAGGAAACGTCAGGTCGAGCAATCGATCAGAAACCTCGGTTAGGCCCAGTAGCGCAGTTGGTTAGCGCGCCGCCCTGTCACGGCGGAGGTCGCGAGTTCAAGTCTCGTCTGGGTCGCAAGAGTTTGGCGCTGTACACGGTTACGTGGCCGGCGTTGAACTTTTTCTAGGCTCGGTAGCTCAGTTGGTAC
>CAIYRR010000083.1 GCA_903928745.1 uncultured Actinomycetes bacterium
AGAGTTCTTTGCAGACTTAGCTAAATTTAAGGCAATCGGAATTCCGGGAATTGCAATCGCTGGTAAAGGTGATTGGGCCGTGGCTCAACTTTTCGATTGGATTTTGCTGGCTTCAATGGGCGCAGATAAATATGAAGGACTTTTCAGCGGATCCACTTCATGGACAGGTCCAGAAGTTTCCACTGCGATTGCGGCGTTCCAGAAAGCTCTCTCTTTCGCTAACAAAGATGCAATAACTCTTGATTGGCAAGGCGCCGGAAAATTAGTGACTTCTGGCCACGCAGGGTATTTCATCATGGGTGACTGGGCATCAGCCCAGTGGCAGTCCGATGGCCTGAAGGCCGGAACGGATTTTGCATGGGCTGCCGCGCCAGGTACAACAAAAATCTATCAGTGGCTCTCGGACGCATTTACTTTGCCCATTGGCGCAAAGGATCGCAATGGCGCCCTTGCATGGTTGAAGGTTGCTGGATCCAAAGCTGGACAAGATGCCTTTAATGTTAAGAAAGGTTCAATTTCGCCACGTACTGATTCTGATCTCACAAATTATGATGCCTACCAAAAAGATGCGGCAGCGCAATGGAGAACAGATCGACATGTCGGATCAACCGTTCATGGAGTCAATGCCAGCAGTGCATTTATGTCTGCATTCAATGCGGCGGTTGGCAAATACCTTTCTGGTGGCGCAAAAGAGAACGTAACTCTCGCGAAGGATCTCGCTCTTGCTTATAAATCTGGAAAGGTTTGAGAGACTCTAAGTTGAGAATTGTGGCCCAATGACTCCTCAAGTAATTCGCGACTTTCATCCCGTAGATTGGAAGAAAGTCAGAGAGAGCATTCACTCTGATGCAACTTTGTCGCTCAGACTCTTTGTTCTGTATGCAACTTTGGCGCTCCCAATTACGGTCCTGATCGATAAACGTTCCATCGACCATTCTGGAGATATTGCAATCTGGTTAACCGCCAACACTATTGGTTTTGCGGGGATGTGGGTATTTTGGTACTCGTTTCGGAAATATTTGCAATTTCGTGGAAAGAGATTTACGTCTTGGCTCTTCCTTTTCTATCTGAGCTCTATTGGTGGAATGATTCAGGCAACTGTGAGTGCTTGCGTACTTAGTTTAATGAATGAGCATTATTACATTGGCATTCCAACTCGAGTGATCGCAGCATTCTTTATTGTGACGTTCTGGCTTCCATCGGAGACCGTAATCATAAACGCACTGGACCGCTTTGAATCTATTGAAACTGAAATATCTGAAATACTTGCACGCGAGGAACGAACACGCATTCTGCAAACAGATATAACGACTTTAATTGAGAGCTCCGTGTCAGAGGGATTAAAGAGTGAATTAAGAATATCTGCCGAGAGCGCGCAGCGAGATTTGCAGGCAATTGCGAATAACGTAAATTCAGAGACTGATTCGTCCCAGGCTCTGACTGCACGCCTGTCAAAGGATATTCATGAACTCGCTGAAAGATTGTGGGTGAGTGGATCTCAAGTTAAATACATTGATCCATTTGTAAGAAAGTTGAAGTCTCCACTCATACGTTCGCTAAGAATTGGCATGGACGTTGAACCCTTTAACACCGTTCTATTGCCGTTAGCAACGATGACTATTTGCGGCTCCATCATGTTTCGTAATTTGGGTGTGCATGATGGAATAATTATTTTTCTCTTCCTCTATGCAGTTTTGGCGGGGATGCTTCTGCTGGGCAAGTTCATTTTCAATAACACACGCATTCGAGGCAGCCAACTTTTTCCGATTTGGGTGTTAAGTGCGACGCTTGTCGTACTTATTATGCGCAAGAGTAGAGAGACAATTTTCGGTTCTTTAAATATTAAAATCCCGAGCGCATACAATGGCCTTTTGGGTCCTTCACTTTTCCTAATATTTGTTGTCATTCAAATTACAATCAACCTTGCAAAAGGAGCTTATGTTTCGCGTGATTCGGCCCTTGCCACATTCTCAAAAGATCTGGCTCTAGAGGCGGTCAGACAGAATGTGGTGAATGCAGAAATTGCAAGTATTTCTAAGAAATGGGCCAGAGAATTGCATGGTCGCGTGCAATCTAACCTCCTAGCAACCTCGATATTGCTGGAGAAAGCCGAAAGATCAGGAGATTTAAATGAAAAGAGAGTTGCATTGCTTGAGGCAAGGCATTTACTTGAATCTCTAGCGAATGCGCCCGCTCCTGTAATTCGCTCGGTTCTTGAGGAAGTCGAGCACCGAGTTAATCTTTGGCAACCATTAGTTCATGCAACTTTTGATATGTCGCATTTTACTCAGCTTCCGGAGTTCTTGAGAGTGCAGGATTTAGGAGAGATTCTTGAGGAAGCGATCGCGAATGCAGTAAGACATGGCAAGGCAGATAATTTGTCGATTACCTTGACGAATAAATCTCCAATTCAACTTGAAATTCTGGTCACTAATGATGGTTTATGGAGCGGTCGAGAAACTTCTCGGTTGGGAAGTGAGATTTTCTCTCTTCATTCTCATGGCAATTGGACTCTAGAACGTCCTCCAGGAAGTGATATTACGAAATTAACTTTGTTGATCGGTTAAGGAAGCAGACTTTTCACAACCGATGGTATGACATCCGTAATATGCATTGCCGACAAAGGTCCGCCGTTAGATGCCGAAGCTGCTGCCATTGCATGTATGAGCGCTCCTGTTGCACCGACTTCCAAGATTGAGATTTCCCCTGCTTCGATGGCAACCGAGTTCGTTGCCACAAGAGCACCAATAATCCCTGCAAGCACATCGCCCGTTCCTGCCGTTGCCAGCCAGGGGGTTGCTTCAGGAAGTTCGATGACTTGATTTTCATCGGCGAGAAAAGTTGTTGACCCTTTGAGCAAAACACTGACATTGAGTGTTTGGGCTGCCACCTGCACCCATTTGTGTGGGTCGCCTTCGATGGCACTTGATGTGACAGCAACTGCGCGCGAATGAAGTAAGTCGGCGAGCTCACCAACATGCGGAGTTATAAGAGTCGGTCCTGCAAATGTGTCCGATAAATAAAGTGCACCGGCATCAAGAACGACTGGCACCGATGAGTTTCGTGCTTGCTTGAAATCACGATGGCGCAAGCGAGTGTCATTTCCGCCAATACCTTTAGCCGGAACTCCAGAACCGAGTAGCCACGCAGAAACTTTTCCGGGATGTAACACGATCTCAGGAGTTTGACTCAGAACTAATTGGTCAAGGAAACGCAAAGGTTGCCAATTCCATCTTTCATTTAGAGAAATAAAACGGACCATTCCCACACCTGTAGCCATTGCTGCATGGGTACTTAACACCGCAGCACCTGGATATTGGATAGATCCCGTAACCATTCCGATGACACCATGGGAATATTTGTGATCGAGCGAGCTAGGAATTATGAGTGCGCGCCGACAGTCTTTAGCGCTCCATTTTTTAACGGGCAATTGATCCATAAGTTAATCAAACACCTTTGAACTTTATTTGGCGGAAGGGTAGACCTCAAAGTAGTTCGGCAATGTCATCGCAGGTGTGGAAACAGGCGCAGAATCTACAAGCGCGTGAGCAATCGCACGTGAAAGACAGTCAGCAGCGACTGTCAGCAAATGATGAAACTCCATCGGATTAGGCGCTGGACGCTTGGCTGTAGAACCGCCAAAAACGGTATCTCCATCAAACATGGTGTGAACTGGGTGGATTGCACGTGCCAAACCATCTTGACCAATTCCTGCTAATTTCTTGCATTCAGCTTTAGTAAGAGTGACATCGGTGGCTAAGAATGCAATGGTCGTGTTGAGGGAAATTGCATCGGGGAAGAGTCCGTTATCAAGCAAAGCAATATGAGGCGGAGCGCTATCGACGTCAGCCTTCGAAGGTTTCTTGATTGCATCGAATTCACCTGGGAGCCCATAGGCTGCGCCATAAATTTCTCCGGTCTTACTATTTACTGCTGAACCAACTGAATTCAGAATAACAATTGCGGCTACGGTTGTTCCGTTTTCTAGTACAACGCTCGCAGAACCGACACCACCTTTGATGCCACCTGACATAGCGCCTGTGCCTCCGCCGACACTGCCTGTACGCACTTTTGCAATTCCAGAATCGGTCATGGCATCTTCATAAGCTAGAACACCAAAAGTTGCATCTGGAGTTGACTTCACGACTCCGCTTCGCCCCAAATCGAAAATGATCGCACCAGGAACAATAGGAACAGTAATACCTGGCATCACAGTTAAACCCAGATCTCGCTCGCGCATCGCATCTTGCACTCCTGCGATGGCGGCTAATCCAAATGCACTACCGCCTCCTAATACCAATGCGTGGATTCGCTGAACTCCATTTATTGGATCGAGTAAATCAGTTTCGTGGGACCCAGGTGCGCCCCCGCGAACATCTACGCCCGCGACGAAACCCTCTGCCTCTCCGACAATGACTGTAGTGCCCGTTAAATATCCATCTCCGTTGGCTGTGTAGTGACCAACACGCAAACCTTCTAGATCGGTGAGGGAATTAGTGGGACCAGGTTTTAGAGTCATATCAAATCGCCTCCGTAAGTGTCTCCATTAGAGGGTATTTCCCAATCTGGATTGGCAGTGGTTGTGCGCGCTTTTTCAAACCAATGCGTCGCTTGCAAAACACCCAGGTCATCAAATCGTCGACCAGATATTTGAAGACCTATTGCACGACCATCAGGTGCAAAGCCCGCATTCACTGAAGAAGCTGGCTGTTCTGACATGTTGTACGGAACAGTGAAACCAATGTGCGCCATTGCGCGCGCTGAATCATTTGTCGGCATCGCCCAATGTGCTTGGTATGTCAGAACTGGGGAAACAGGGGAGAGCACAAAATCATATTTCTCAGTGGCAATCTGTGTTGTTTTACGAACCTCAAGTTTGCGATTGACACAGCGCATTAATTCGACATTGGAAACATTTTCGCCAGCACTGAGCCATTCGATGATGAAAGGCAAGAGAAGTTTGCGACGTTCTGGATCCATGTCGTTGTAATCCACCCATCCGCGAACTCGCCAGAAAGTATCGAGTTCGTGAAGTGCTTGCTCAGAGAAAAACGGTGGGATGAGTTCTACGATTGCGCCGGCATCTTCAAAAGTCTTAGCGGCTGCTGTTATTGCAGCAAATGTATGTGGCTCTACAGCAAGGCCGCATCCCGCATCTAAATGTAAAGCAATGCGTTTACCTTTTGGAGAAAACTCCGCGTAAGAATTCCAACGAATATCTGCTGGAGGAAGGCTCATGTAGTCGCGAGCATCAGGCGCGCTGACAACGCTCATCAAAAGCGCGGCATCGGCGGTAGTGCGAGTCATCGGTCCAGCAACTCGACCAAAGAATGGGGGATTGATGGGGATGCGTCCATTACTTGGTTTAAGTGTGACAACTGCGTTCCATGCACCAGGCAAACGAAGTGATCCGCCAATATCGGTACCGATGTGAAGCGGTCCATAGCCCGCGGCCGCACTGGCCCCACCACCTGCGCTGGATCCTCCGGGATTCCACGATGGATTCCACGGATTCGTTGCAAGTTTGTGAAAACTAGACAGACCTGATGAAAGCATTCCAAGGTCGGGCATCGTAGTTTTTGCAAGAATAATCGCACCGGCTTCGCGAACTCGAGCAGCTGGTGGCGCATCCTCTAGCGCTGGCGTTAAAACAGTTGATGCTGCGCCGAGTGGAACTGCAATTCCTTTGGTTGCGATATTTTCTTTCAGCGTTATCGGAACACCATCAAGCACCCCAATGGATTCGTTCTTCGCCCAACGTTTGGTACTCGCGTCAGCTGCGGCAATAACTTCATCGCGTTGATGTGCCCAAAGTGCATTGACAACAGGTTCGCGTGCATCGATACGTTCTAGTACTGCATCAATCACTTCGCGTGGCGAAAATGCACCACTGCGATAACCCTTAATTAAATCTGTTGCGCTGGTGTCAGCGAGAGTTGTCCGACTCATGAGGGCAATGGTGGCGTGTAGCGACCGTCAATAGCTGTCCATCCGCCATCGACGGTCAATGTTGAACCGGTGATAAAGGATGCAGCAGGAGATGAAAGAAATGCAGCGGCTCCGGCTAACTCATCTGCACGTGCCCAACGGCCAAGAGCAGATTTCTGTGCGTAGGCTGCATTCCACTCGGCATTGGCACGAAGTGGCGCAGTGAGTGGTGTTTCGACAACACCCGGGCGAATCGAATTGACTCGAACATTGTGAGGGCCAAATTCAGCGGCAGCTGTGCGGACAAAAGATTCAAGACCTGCCTTGGTAGCACCGTAAACACTTTGACCAGGTTCGGTTGCAGCCGCGCGGATGGATGAATAAACAACGATCGACCCGCCACCTTGGGCGACCATTAATCCACCAACTGTGCGAAGCACGTCGAAAGTTGCACGCAGATTAAGGGCGATGACGCGATCAAATTCTTCCATTGTGTAGCCAAGAATTGATTTGCGAACATTTATTGCGGGTGTGTGAACCAAAATATCTAGAGGTGCCAGTGATGCGATACGTGCAACATCCTCTGAATTAGTTACATCGAGTGCAAGGGCTTCACCCGATCCCATCATTGCTTGTGTTTCTTGGGCTGTAGCAAGGTCGCGATCTGCAGCAAAGACATGAGCACCTTGACCAGCAAGGGCTAGCGCACACTCACGTCCGATTCCGCTACCTGCGCCGATAACAAGGGCACGTTTATTATCCAGACGAAACAGCTTGGAGTAGTCAATGCTCATTGTTATTCCTTTATTTCAGGTCGGATGATTGCCATACGTGTCACCGTAAATTCTTCGGCTGCAAAGCGAGGACCTTCACGTCCGATACCTGAATCTTTCACGCCGCCGTAGGGCATGGAGTCAGATCTAAAACCAGGTACTTCATTGACAACAACGCCGCCAACTTCGAGGGTATTGAGTGCTGCGAAAGTGTTGGCTAGCGATGATGTGAAAATGCTGGCTTGTAGGCCATAGCGCGAATCATTAACGAGTGAGAACGCCGCATCAATGTCAGCAACACGACGTATGCACATGACTGGACCAAAAATTTCCTCATCCCAAACCATTGTTCCCGAAGGTGGTTCGACAATCACTGTTGGCGAAAATGCCCTGTTCTTAACGCTTCCACCGTATGCAACAACAGCGCCGGCACTGACTGCTTCCGAAATCCAATCAGATACTCGGGAGGTACTTGCTTCATTAATGAGTGCAGAAATATGCGTGGCTTCTTCACGGGGATCTCCAACGACAACCGTGGCCATGTGCTTCTTCAATGCAGAGATAAAGGCATCAGCAACGCTTTCAAGAACGATTACCCGTTGGACCGAAATGCATGCTTGGCCGGATGCGTAATAACTTCCGCGTACCGCAGCCGAGGCCGCAGCATCGATATTTGCACTTTCATCAACGATCAGCGCGGAGTTGGATCCCAGTTCAAGCAAAGTTTTTCGTGGCGCAGCCAACTTAGAAATTGCGTGACCGATTCCTGCTGAACCAGTAAATGACACTGCGCCAATTCGTGGATCTGAAACCAACTCGGCTCCTACATGTGCATCACCTGTTACTAATTGCACGATGGCCTGCGGGATATCTAGCGTTAGGCAAATTTCGCGCATCAGATGAATTAACCACAGAGTTGAAAGCGGTGTTTGCGGCGCAGGTTTAATTATTACTGGACATCCTGCAGCAATAGCTGGCGCAATTTTATGAGAGGCCAAGAGGAGTGGATAGTTAAAGCCCGTGATTCCAACAACCACTCCGATGGGTTTGCGAACCCAAAAACCAGTCATGCCTGCGCCACTTGGCAGTAGATCAAGCGGAACGGTTTCTCCATGAAGTCGAGATACTTCACCGGCTGCGGTTTCAAGCGTGAGGATTGTACGAGCAACTTCAACTTTGCAATCTCGCAAAGGTTTGCCGGTTTCAAGTACTAAGAGATTTTCAAATTCGCTAGTGCGTGCAACTAGCGCTGCGCAGGTTCTGGCAAGTAATTCTTTGCGTGCGTAACTTGAGAGATTTTCAACTTCCTTGCGAATGCGCAAGCCATTTTCTAGAGCCGATTTTGCATTATCAACACTTCCAACAGGTGCATCGCAAATAACAGAGCCATCAAATGGAAAAATTACGGGAGCAGTTTCATGGGTATCGACCCATGAGTCACCGATAGGTAACCCTTTAGGAAATGATTGCGTAAACATATTATTTCGATTCTGGTAGGCGGGGAATTGCGGTGATGAGTGCCCGCGTAAATTCGTGTGCCGGTGCATCAAATACTTGACGGGTATTTCCAGATTCGACCACGACCCCATCTTTCATCACAATAACTCGATCGCAAAGTCTGGCAATGACACTGAGGTCATGAGAGACAAGAATGAGTGTGATCCCTAATTTGGAAGTCAAGGTCGCGATTAATTCGAGGATTTGGTCGCGAACCAAAACATCCAGTGCGCTGACGGGTTCGTCGGCTATAAGGACGGCTGGTCGCGGAGCAAGAGCGCGTGCAATGGCCACACGTTGACGCTGACCACCGGAGAGTTCGTGGGGATAGCGATCACGCATGGCGCGCTCCAGGCCAACGGAATCAAGCACCTCGTTGATACGTGCGTCATGGTCTTCATCAATTCCAAGGCAGACCAATGGCTCGCGGATGATCTCTGAGATCTTCATTCGTGGGTCGAGTGAACTCCGAGGATCTTGAAAAACAATTTGTACTTCTTTGCGAAGCCATGGCATTTTGCCCGCGACAAGTTTTTGACCCTTGAATTCAACGCTGCCCGATGTTGGAGTATCAAGGCCAAGAAGTAAGCGTACGAGAGTTGTTTTGCCTGACCCAGATTCACCGACGATGCCGACTCGGTCACCAGCACTGATTGTCATATTCATGTCAATAAGTGCATGCCGAAGTGCTTTGCCTGACCCAGATGCGCCTTTAGCTAACTTATATGTACGTGAAAGATTCTTTGTCTCCAGAATGAGTTGACTCATAGCGCGCCACCTTTTCCCGAAAAAGCATCTTCTGCAAGACGGGCTGCGCTTATGAGTCGGCGTGAGTATTCGTGAGCAGGTTCGTGAAAGAGTGAAGCGACACTTGCATTTTCCACGATCTTTCCCAATTGCATAACTGCCACATTTTCTGTCATAGCTGACACAACAGGGAGGTCGTGAGTAACAAAGATAAGTGAGGAACCTTCTTCATCTACAAGAGTGTTGATGAGATTGAGAACTTCGCGTTGCACAGTGACATCAAGAGCCGTTGTTGGTTCATCTGCGATTAAGAGTGCAGGATCACACGCAAGTGCAATCGCCAGCCCAATGCGCTGGCGCTGTCCACCAGAGAGTTGATGAGGGTAGGCGCGCAAGACTCGATCAGGATCAGGAAGTCCCACCATCGTGCATAGTTGTAAAGCCTTCTCCAAGCCTTCTTTAAGAGAAGCTCCCTTATGAACCATGAGCGGCCCGGCGATTTGTTTTCCAATACGCATCAATGGATTAAGGGCGGTGAGAGGTTCTTGGAAAACCATACCGATTCGATTTCCACGCAAACGAGAATGATCACGATCTGAAAGTCCAATGAGTTCTTGACCCTCGAATAAAATACTTCCCGAAACCGTTGCCGTGTCAGGTAGCAAACCCATGATGGCAAGAGAGGTCATGGACTTGCCAGAACCTGATTCGCCGATCAAGCCAATGCGAGATCCCTTTTCCAATGTGAAGGAGATGGAATCGACAACTTTTTTATTTCCAAAAGAAATTGTGAGGTTATTTACTTCGAGAAGGCTCATGAGTCACTCCTTCGAAGAGTTGGGTCAAAGACTTCGCGAACGCCATCACCAACAAGATTAAATCCAAGTACAACGATCACAATCGCAATACCTGGCCAGATCGCAAGTAGTGGATTAACAAAGAGATATTGCTGGGATCCAGCCAACATGCGACCCCATGATGGTGCTGGTGGAGGTGTACCTAGGCCTAAGTATGAAAGAGATGATTCAGCCAATACTGAAACCGAAACAGCAGCAGATGCTTGAATCAGAAGTGAGGCGCGCAGATTTGGCATAACGTGTTTGCGAATGATTCGCCATGTACTAGCGCCCGATGCATGTGCTGCCAATACGTAGTCAGAGGCGAGAATTCCGTGAGCAGTACGTCTGGTGACTTGAGCAACGGCAGCAGCAGTTGCAAGTCCGATTGCAGTTACTGCTGTAATAGTTGATGCGCCATAAACGGCGGCCAAAATAATTGCAAGCAGCGCTGCGGGAAAGGCAAGAGCGATATTAACCGCGTACACCATGGGTGATTGATATTTGCGTTTTGCTATTGCGATGATGATTCCTGCACTAACGCCCAAGGACATTGCAATGGAAACTGCTAGGGCGGCAACAAATAAAGTCACTCGCGAGCCCACAATAATTTGACTCAAGATGTCACGACCCAATTTATCTGCACCCAGGAAATGTTTCGAGGAAATGCCCGCGAATGAATCTTCTGGATTAACTTCCAGTGGATCGTGAGGAGTCCAAATGAAGGAAAGCGCCAAGAGAATGAAAGTTATAGAAACCATGATTGAACCGGCGATGAGTGAAACATTGCCTTTCATTGCTTTTCTGATCATGACTGCCTCACTCGCGGATCGAGGAAACCGAGTACGAGGTCAACGAGAAAACTCACAAAGAATACGATCGACGTTGTGACGGCGATGATGCCTTGCACTTTGAGAAGATCGCGATTATTTACATCTTGCAAAAGCATTTGCCCAATACCCGGCAAGGCAAAAACGTTTTCTACAATAATGGCCTCAACGATAAGTGTTGCCATCTGCATGCCAAGTACGGAGATCACAGGAATCAAAGCATTACGTACCCCATGAATACGAAGGGCTTGCACTCGCGTCAGACCCGTTGCGCGCGCAGTGCGGAAATAATCTTGTTGCAAAGTATCAATTGTGGCCGAGCGCGCAAAGCGCATCAGAACTGCCCCTTGGCCCAAAGCCAAAGTAAAGACTGGCAAAGCCATTGATTTAAAGGCGTTTGCGGGCTCACTCCAGCCGACTTCAGGAAATCCACCAGCAGGTAAAACTTGCCACACAACGGCAAAGAGTGTGGAAATCAAAAGACCAGTCCAAAAAGTTGGAATGGCGATTCCAAATTGGCTCATAGCTGATGTCGCTACACCATCCATTTTGCGATATCTAAGCGCGGCATACATCCCGAGTGGAATTGAAATCAGTACCGCCAAGATTGAAGCCATAATGACAAGAGGAACAGTGACCGTTGCCTTTTGTGCAATTTCAGATGTGATATCCGCGCCACTGAGGAAAGAAACTCCAAGGTCGCCACGTAATGCGTGTGATAACCATGTCCAATATTGAGCGACAAGTGATTTATCTAAACCCATCTCATGGCGCAAATTAGCAAGGGCTTCAGGCGATGCCTGTATCCCCAATTTCGCTTGCGCGAGATCACCAGGAAGTAAACGAAGTAATGAAAAAACGAGCGCTGAAGAAACGATGAGTGATGAAATAAAGAGGAGGAGACGACGAGCGCCGAACTTAAGAACGTTCACGCTCGCCATCTCCTCCTAATCGTTATTGGTACCTATCTTATGGGGCTACTACTTCGTCTTCGCAATCGAAGCTACGTAGTAAGACATACCCAAAGAGTTGGTAGGAATACCAGAGATCTTCTTTGTGACGACCTGGGTATTTGGCAATAGGAACAACCAATCGCTGGCTGAATCTGTTGCTAGTTGACGACCGACCTTCTTAAGTAGTGCGGTGCGATCAGCATCTGTTGCAGCTTCATCTGCAGCCTTGAGCCATGCCTGGACCTGTGTGTTGTTATAACGGAAGTAGTAACCAGGATTTCCGTAGATAGCAAGGTCATGTGGTTCAACGTGAGCCACGATAGTCATGTCATATTGGGCCTTAGTGAAGATACGGTCAATCCATTCGCCCCAACCAACGTTGTTGATTGTTACTTCAATGCCGACCTTCTTCAATGATGCCTGAATGAATTCAGATGATGCTGTTGCGTAGCCAATTGGTGGTACTTCTAGCGTCAATTTGAAGCCATTTGGGTATCCGGCAGCAGTCAGAAGTGCCTTGGAATTGGCGACGTTGTATGGAGCAAGACCTGTGAGATCTTCATACCAAGGATCTGTTGGTGGAACGAAGCTTCCAATTGCCTTTCCATATCCTGACCATGCGGTCTTGATAAGTGCCTTGTGATCAATTGCTTCGCGAATCGCTAGGCGAACCTTTGGATCCTTTAAGTATTGGTTTTCGTTGTTCATGCTCATCGTGACTTCACCGTTGGTGCTTCCTTCGATGACCTTGAACTTGTCGTTAGCTGCGAAGAACTTCAAGATCTCAGGAGCTTGAACGGTTGTAAGAACATCTACTTGACCAGACAAGAATGCGTTGTTGAGTGCATTTGGATCTGCGATGTACTTGAAGACAACAGTCTTTGCGCTGCCCTTTACTCCGCGGTACTTGTCATTGCGGACAAGAGTGATGCTCGATCCACGATTCCACTTAGAGAACTTGTAAGGTCCAGTTCCGTTTGCACTTGCAGCGAGATTAGTTGCACCCTTCTTCAAGACAACACCAATTTGTCCGGTGAGGTTGAAGAGGAAACTGTTGTCGCGATTCTTCATTGCAATAACAACTGTTGAGGCATCTGGAGCAGAAACTGAGTCAACATTTGCAAACTGTGCTTTAAATGGATTTGTTGAATCTGCTGCAGTGATGCGTTGGTAGCTCCACACGACGTCAGCAGAATTCAGCGCTGAGCCGTTGTGGAATTTTGCTGCCGCAAGTTTGAATGTGTATGTCTTGCCATCAGCGGAAATTGTGTAGGACTTTGCGAGGTTGGGAACAATTGCACCCTTGTCAGTAATTCGAACCAAACTTTCATACACATTGTCTAGGAGCACCTGGGGAATCGGAGCACCAGCAGTACTTGTGAGGTCAAGACTTGTTGGTTCAAGGTCGAGACCCAAAGTAATAGTTGCGTTCGGGTCAGCCTTGGCTGTTGCAGCATTGGATTGCGGAATTGCGAAACTGATCAAGCCAGCGACAAGCACTGTCGGGATCAGCAATCGCCCAAAGGTCTTTTTCATACGGGGGGATACTCCTATCGAATTGGGTGTGCAGCTTGAGGACTGATAAAACAGGCATTTAAGACAGAAAACAAGACTTATGAGCATCTTTCGAAAATACTTTGAGGTAGGGGTATCTCTAGGCGCAAGGCGAGGGTGATAAAGCGCGTGAAGTGTCCCGTTTGGGTTTCCATTTGTCCTAAATTTGGCTACCGTTACGCTGTTGTTCACCCGTGCTGGTAATTGCCATGGGCGTGGATATCTAGAACTGGAGCGTGAGAGTGTCTCAGGTTGACCTGATTGAGGATGAGAGTGCCACTGCCTCCATTGTTCAGCGCACTCCTCGCCAGATTGCTTGGACGCGATTTAAGCGCAATAAAGTCGGCGTACTTTCCGCCGCCGTAGCCATATTTTTCATTTTAGGTGCGTATCTAGCTCCACTGATCACACGCGTGATGGGTTTAAGTAGTACAAAGACTTACCCAAAGACGCTCAACGATTACGCAATGCCGATTGGCCACGCAGGCGGAATAAGTTTGTCGCATCCACTAGGTGTTGAACCTGGCGCGGGGCGCGATCTACTTTCACTTTTGCTCTACGGCTCACGAATCTCATTCACTGTTGCCTTTATCGTGAGTGTTGCCTCGATCGGACTGGGAATGCTGATTGGTATTACTACCGGGTATTTCCGCGGCAAGTTGGATGCGATAGTTGGACGCTTCTCAGATTTCCTTCTCTCTTTTCCAGGAACATTCATGATCATTGCTTTAGCCCTTCCACTTCGCGAGCGTGTTGAGGCACTTGGAATTGCTAGAGATAACGGCGCTCGCATTATTGTTTTGATTTTCTTCTTTGTCTTTTTTGGATGGCCTGGATTTGCTCGCCTCATTCGTTCCCAAGCATTCAGCATGCGCGAGCGCGATTTCGTCATGGCGGCGCAAGCACTAGGTGCTTCCAGTTGGCGCATCATCACGCGCGAACTACTACCAAACCTTTGGCCAACTGCGATTGTTTTCCTTTCTATTTCGCTACCTGGTTATTTAGCCGCAGAGGCAGTCTTTTCATTTCTCGGTGTTGGTGTTCAGGCACCTGCATCAACATTTGGTCTGGTTTTATCTGATGCGGTGACTTACTGGCGCGATGACCCTGCTTACTTAATTATCCCTTCGATGTATTTGATCATCATCGTGCTCTCACTCAATTTGCTCGGCGATGCCATTCGCGACGCGCTTGATCCAAAAGCAGTTGCAGGATGAAGACACAACTAGATTTCCGCAGCAATGCGGGAAGTATCAAGACACATTCCCAGGTACCAGGAAGTTCGCATACTTCTTTGGGATGACTCGCAACCCGGTCGCGGCCGCGATTGGGCAATGAACTACCAACTAGGAGGACATATGTCCGGTTCGAAAATGACAACTAGTCATTTCCGTCGCCGCCTCGTGGCCACAACTGCAGCAGGAGCATTTCTCGCTGCAAGCGTGCTCGTGGGTACGGCAACAAGTGCAGACGCCGCTACTGCAAAGGTAACAAAGGGCGGAACTCTGTACTTCATTACTCAGCAACAACAATTTGATCACGTAGATCCAGCCCGTGTTTACACAGGCCGCGACATCGCGTTTTTCAACTCATACCTTTATCGCAACTTGGTTTCATACAAGCCAACTAAAGGCGCAGCAGGATCATCACTTGTTCCTGACTTAGCCACAAACACTGGTGTACCTAGCAACAGCGCAAAGACATGGAAATTCACTTTGCGTGCAGGTGCAACTTGGGAAGATGGATCAGCAGTTACATGCGCAGATGCCAAGTATGGTGTTTCACGCGCATTCGCTACTGATGTCATCACCGATGGTCCTCAGTACTTGGTTGCAGCACTTGCAATTCCAACCAATGCAGATGGATCTTCACAGTACAAGGGTCCTTACAAGAAGACCGGTCAGGCTCTGTACGACAAGGCTGTTACCTGTTCAGGTAGCACCATCACATTTAAATTGAACCGTTCATTTGCTGACTTCAACTATGCACTTACTTACCCAGCAGGTGCACCAGTTAAGGCATCAAAGGACAACGGCGACAAGTACGACCTACGTCCATTCTCAAACGGCCCATACAAGATCGCCACATACAAGATCGGCGATGAAATGCACTTGGTACTAAACACTAAGTGGAGCCAGAAGAGCGACACAGTTCGTACACCAAATGCAGATGACATTGTTGTTCGCTTCGGACTTGTTGAGAACGTGCGTGATCAAATCATGCTCGATGACAGCATTCCAAACACTGTAAACCTTGATGGTCTACAACCAGCAAACAACTTGCGATTCTTCGCAGATCCAAAGAAGGCAACTCAACGTATGAACGTCTATGACCCATACGTCCGTTATGCAGCTATGAACGTTTCACCAGGTCACATGACTTGCCTCGACGTTCGTAAGGCAGTCTTCTTTGCGATGAACATGCAGGCACTTATCGACCTATCAGGTGGAACTATTTACTACGGCGTTCCTGGAGATAGCCCGGTCAAGCCAGTTCTTGGTTTGGACTATGCAAAGACCACTGGAAACATTCACGATCCAGCCTGGAACATCAATGGTGCACCAGATAAGGCAAAGGCGCTTTTGGCTTCTGCTAAGTCAGCTTGTCCAGATGTTTACGCAAAGGCCACAGACCCTTCAAAGGGAATTTCGTGGGACTTGTCAAACACTGCAACAAACCAGAAGGCATCTGTTCTTATTAAGACAGCCATGGATGCTGCCGGAATCGTAATGAAGTTCAACTTCATTCCTTCAGGTCAGTACTACTCAACAGTTATGGACCCAACAAAGCAGGGCGATATTTCAACTGCTGGCTGGGGTGCTGACTGGGCAAATGCTTCAACGGTTATTCCTCCACTATTTATCAAGGGTGGCGGTTTCGACCTTTCACAAGCATCAACCGATCCAGATTACGCAGCCTTCAAGGCTTTGTCTGACAAGGCTCTAGGTACAACCGATCGTCCAAAGCAGGCCGCTATGTGGAAGCAGTTAGCCCAGATGGCAATGGACAAGTACTGGATCATTCGTCCAGTGTTCGGTAAGGGTCAGTTCGATTGGGGTTCAAAGGTAGGCGGCGTTTACTACTGGGAACCACAGGGAACATACGGTTTCGGTCAACTCTTCGTGAAGAACTAACGAGAGAGCTACACCAGAACTAAGTTATCTATAGCTAGTTGAGGGTGGTTCGAAACCGAACCACCCTCAACTACGCCAAATAAGTTGCTTCACTTAATATTTTCAACTAAAGATGGAGATCAGGAAATGCTGAAGTATTTAGCCAGACGGTTAACCGCCACGTTTATGGTGATCGTGTTGGTAAGCATTTCTGTATTTATGATCTTCTCGTTTCTACCTATGGATCCCGCACGTCTAACATGCGGTAAGGCATGTACGCCAGCAGTTGTTGAAGGCAATCGTCACCGCCTTGGTTTAGATGTTCCTGTTCAAGTTCAGTATGTTCGTTTTGTTAAAGGTATTTTTGTTGGACGTGATTTTGGCGAAGGAGCTGCAAAGTTCAGTTGCCCAGCACCTGCTTTTGGATATTCATTCAACAAGCACGAGTGCGTCACGACTCTTATTGCCGAAGCATTTCCAGTAACTTTTAGCTTGGCAATTGGTTCCTTTATTTTATGGTTATTAGTAGGTGTTTCTTTAGGTGTTCTTGCGGCCCGAAGGCAAGGCAAATGGGTAGATAAAGCGAGTACCGCATTCGTGCTTGTTGGCAATTCTCTGCCTACTTTTATTTCAGGTATTTTGATTTTGCTTCTGGCGCTCAAATTTAACCTCATTAACCCGATCGAGATGGGTCGATGGGTATCACCTTTCAAAGATCCAATTGGTTGGGCAAGCAACTTCATTTTGCCTTGGATGACATTGGCTCTTGCTTACGCTGCCACTTACACACGTTTCACGCGTTCAAATGTGATTGAGACTTCAAGTGAGGATTACATCCGTACTGCACGCGCAAAGGGCCTCAGCGAGAAAGTCATTTTGCGCAAGCACACATTGCGCGCTGCTCTTGCTCCAATTCTTACAATCGCGGGTCTTGATTTTGCTGGCCTGTTAGGTGGAGCAATCATTACTGAAAACATATTTAACTTGCCAGGTCTTGGTCGACTATCTATTCGAGCCGTGTTGATTGATTACGATCTTCCTGTAATTCTGGCAACAACGTTGCTTGCTGCTGTATTTGTGGTGACCATGAACCTCATCGTTGATATTTTATATGCCTACATTGACCCTAGGGTGCGTGTTGCATGAGCACTCCATTCCTGGAAGTTAAGAATCTCTCTGTTTCCTTCCCAACTGAAGACGGTCTTGTTCGCGCGTCTAATGACATTTCATTTGATGTTGCACGCGGAGAAACCCTTGCTGTAGTCGGCGAGTCAGGCTCTGGTAAGTCAGTTACCTCCTTGGCCGTCATGGGGTTGCACGATCGTCGTAGCGCTCAAATTTCTGGTCAAGCAATTTTGAATTTAGAGAATGGTCCAATCGACACTATCTCTGCTAACCCAGAAGTTGTACGCAAACTCCGCGGACGTTCCATGGCAATGATCTTTCAAGATCCAATGTCAGCGTTGCATCCGTATTACACAGTGGGCGATCAGATTTCTGAAGCCTGGCGTTTATACAACGACGGTGACAAGAAGGCTGGCATCAAGCGTGCTACTGAGATGCTTGAACTTGTTGGGATACCTGAAGCCAGCAAACGAGTTCATGAATATCCTCATCAGTTCTCCGGCGGAATGCGCCAACGTGTCATGATCGGAATGGCGCTTGTAAATAACCCTTCACTATTGATTGCTGATGAACCAACAACTGCACTGGATGTAACAGTCCAATCTCAAATTCTGCAGTTGCTTCGGGAAATGCAAAAAGAATTCAATATGGCGGTAATTCTGATTACTCACGACCTTGGGGTTGTTGCTGAAGTCGCAGATCGTGTTTGTGTTATGTACGCAGGCAAGATTGTCGAGCAGGCTGTTATCGATGAGATCTACTACACGCCAGATCACCCTTACACAATCGGATTGCTTAATTCGATTCCTCGTGTGGACGAGCTTGACGGAAAACGTTTGCTCGCAATTCCTGGCCAGCCACCATCACTGATTTCCTTGCCACCCGGATGTTCATTCAGGGCCCGTTGCACTTTCTCATCTCAGGTCCCTAACAACCTTTGTGCAACAAAGGTTCCAGATCTCGATAACAAATATGGCGAGCATTTTTCTCGCTGTCACTTAACGGAGGAACAATTGAAGAAGGCTCGAGTCTCGACAGGAGCTCAATCATGACCGAGCCAATTCTCAAACTTGAAGGTCTCAAGAAGTACTTTGAATCCACTTCAGGTGGCATTTTCAGCAAGAAAAAGGGCATCGTTAAAGCAGTGGATGGTATTGATCTCGAGATCATGCCTGGTCAAACTGTTGGCCTTGTTGGCGAATCTGGTTGCGGAAAAACGACTGTAGGCCGAACCGTTCTCAAACTCTATGAGCCAACAGAGGGCAAGATTATTTTCCAAGGTCAAGACATCACA
>CAIYRR010000084.1 GCA_903928745.1 uncultured Actinomycetes bacterium
GCTTGGCGTAAGGATTTGAACCTTCGAAGGTATGGGGATTTACAGAAATACCTCGGCATGAAAAGTCTTACTGGTGGCGGGTGAAGGATTTGAACCTTCGAAGGTATGGGGATTTACAGAAATACCTCGGCATGAAAAGTCTTACTGGTGGCGGGTGAAGGATTTGAACCTTCGAAGGCAGAGCCGGGGGATTTACAGTCCCCTCCCATTGGCCGCTCGGGCAACCCGCCAGGGTCGTACAAGTGTTGCGGCATTTATGGATTAACGAGGTGAAAGGATACCGCAGGCAAGAAGGCGCTCAAACCGCCTTTTCATGCAAGAAATCGCACGTTTTCACTTGTTCTGATCATTCGTAAAGCACTCCCCCGAGTCGAATTATGCCGTGAGATTACTTTCTAATATGGTCGGGTATATGCACAAGCCCACGATTATCCTGGCAACCAGCAATGGTGTCGGAATGGGTCACTTGGCGCGAGCAACAGCTATTGCAACCGAACTTAAAGCTTTTGCCAACCCCATCATCGTTTCTATGGCCGGTGGAATTGCGGAGATACCATCCGCTCTTGATGTTCGCTGTGAATACATTCCGGGACGAGATCGCAATTGGATGAGCCCGATGGCTTGGAATAACTATTTACGAGATCGCTTACTTGCTCTGATAGAAGAAACTGATGCAAAGCTCATCTCTTTCGATGGCGTGGTTCCATATACGGGATTCTTAGCGATGAAGGAAACCAAACCGGAGATTCCTCTGATTTGGATGCGTCGTGGATTATGGAAAAAGACGCCACAGAGATTGGCGCTTTACCTGCAGACAAAGTTAGTGGATTCAATTATTGAACCCGGAGATTTTGCTCATGAGTACGACAAGGGACCAACGGCCCAACGTGGTGATTCTATTTTGACTTCCCCGGTCTCTCTCTTTGATTCGACAACAGCACTCTCGCGTTCGGATGCGCGAAGCGCTTTAGGTCTGGATGTAGATCGCCCCGCCGTCCTTGTGCAACTTGGGACAGGTGAAACAGATATGAATCAAAAGATGACTGCAGTGCTCAACGGATTAGTAGGTTGGAAAGATTTGCAAGTAGTCCTTACCAAAGCTCCGGTAGATAAAGATGGTAAATCTCTAATTCCTGAAGATCTAGATGTGAAAGTCATTCGGTATTTTCCACTTGCAAGAGTTTTGCAAGCTTTTGACGGTGCAATAGGGGCCACCGGATACAACACCGTTCACGAATTACTGCCTGCAAGAATCCCAACTGTTTTGGTTTCCACGATTTGTAACACCGATGACCAAGAACTTAGAGCACAATGGTGTGGTGATTTTGGCTATGCCCTTAATGCAGATCAAGCCAACATGGCAGATGTGACTGCAAAGGTGCGCCAACTTCAAGATCCTGTTGTGCGAGATCAGCTCTCAGGTAAGTGCAAAGAGCTTCCAGCCACTTTGGGGGCAATTGAAATTGCGCGCATTCTCGTTGATACCGCATTGTCTGGAAGTGCAAACCTTGAAGGAACCCACAAGTTTCATTTAGGACCAGTAAGGCGATATGCCAGAGTCTCGTTAAGTTGGGCTACTGCCATCTTCCGAAAGATGCGTCCATATAAATTGGTGAAGAAAGTTGATTCACTCCCCGCAATTTGGAGCGATGAAACGGCATCGGTTCCCCTTCGGGCATTTATTAACAGTCAAACACGCTTTGAACACCTCCTAGCTGGTTCCTCTCCACGCTATCGTCAAGCACGTGAAGCGATTGCCTATCGGGCCTACGGTCAATTAGTGGCTTCAGGTGCATCGAAATCAGGCACACATGAGTGAAATTAAATACGCCTCCGCTCAAGAGGAATTTTCGGCTATTTCCAAAGCCCGACAAGAAAGACAAGCACAGATCTCTACATACCCAACTCTGTCAGTGTTAATTTCTAGCGCGCGTCCAAGTGATTTATTGGCGATCATGCTGCAACTTGAAAAACAGACTCTTTCTCAATTTCAACTCGTTATCGGTCTCCATAATTTCGACTTGACCCGTGCACATCGGTCGCAAATTAAAATCTTGGAGAAAAGAAATATCGAAGTCATCACCGAATACTTTGATGAATCTTTTACACTTGGCAAAATCCTGACGAGCCTGGGGAAAATTTCGCATGGTGAATACATCGCAAAGATGGATGATGACGATATCTATGGTCCACATCATCTGAGCGATCTCCTCGAATTGATCATCCTTAAGCAAGCAGATGCTGTCGGACGAGCGATGAATTTTGTTTACGTTGAAGCTCTTGATTTGACGGTAAGACGAATGACATCCCAAGGTATTTCAATGGCAAATGTTTGGGCAGACTGGGTTTGTGGAGGAACAATTCTCGCAAAGCGCTCTAGCGCAGAAGGCGCTGGTTGGTTCGGTGCTGGCAAAAGCGCCGTCGATACCTTCATTCTTCAAGGAATTAAATCAAATGGTGGAAAGATTTGGCGCACTTACGGGGCTGGATACATCTACCGTAGAAGCATTGCAGCCCAGACCTACATCACGAATTATTCAAAATACTTACGAGCAAATGTAGAACAAAGTGTTGGTACTTGGCCACATGAAGAATTTGGGACGGGTCACTGATAATCATGAAAACTATCGCCTTTAGATACAACAGACCAAGTGATCTCGAATTAGTTGAGAAGCCAACCAAGAGCGTTGCCGTAATCATCTCCTGCCGAGATGGCCAAGAAAAACTCAACCTCACTCTTGCCTCGTTAGCCGCCCAGACTTATCCCAAGAAACTCTTGGCTGTTTACGTCGTCGATGACGGATCTAACCCTGCAATTAAACTTCCTAAGATTCGCCCTGCCAATACAACCATTATTAAATTTGGTAACTCTCTCACCAAGTGGGGCAAGGCCGAGGCAACCAACTTTGCAGCCTCTAAATTAAAGGAAGAGATCTTCTGGTTTTTAGATGCTGACATGGTGCTAGAGCCAAATCACTTGGCACAACACATGAAATGGCACCATGATGACGAGGATTACTTAGTTCTTGGTTGGAAGCGCTTTGTTCAAGAGTGGAATTACACTCCACAAGAACTATTTTCTAGCCTGGAAAACGGCGGTTTTCAGGGGCTTCATCCTGTAAGTGAAGTCAAGGAGCAATGGGAAGCCCTGGTCACAGACACCGATGATCTTCGTAGCGCAACTTTGGCCAGTTTCCGAACCCTTGTCGGTGCCACATTTTCGATGACCAGAAAAAGCTGGCTCTCTGTCGGCGGATATAACCCTGAATTCAAACTGGGCAATGACACAGAGTTAGGTTGGCGCACTCTCATTAATGGATTGCGTTATGTACCTGAACGTGAGGCACATTCTTGGCATTTGGGGCTAACAAAGATTGAAACCAACCGCGACCAAGTCATCGCACACAATCGCCCGATCTTCGCAAATTATATTCCTGGCTTTGGGTACATGCGAAAAGGTTCAGACTTCGACTTAAAAGTTCCAGACTTTGAAGTGATTGTTGATTGCCGAGTTATGAGCGCTCAATCTTTTGTCAAACTAGTTAAAGACTTCAACTCAAAAGTTCACACGCAAGCCAGATACCGATTACTGGGGCCATGGACAGAACTAGCCAGCAGATACAGCGTGAACGAGGATGAACATGAGCAGTTGCGTTCTATCTATCGCTTCTGCTTTGGTGATGCCAAGTTTGCTTTCAAAAGCCTCGATGGTGATCAACATCTATCAATAAATGAAATTCTCTCAATGGTCAAAGTTAAGGCCACTCCGTTCATCTTCTTTACTGAAGGCAACCCAGATCCAGGTGTCATCTATTCAGGAATGCACGCGCACATTCTCAGTACCGGAAATGGACTCGAAGGAGTTGTTGATCCATTAGACCAGAGAACATTTGTTGCCCTGGCGCCTGCTCTGAGTCGAGCACAAAGAATTGGTGGCAACCTCCAGGAAAATATTCAAAATGGTTGGGGTTTGCGTTGGCAAGATGTCAGTCAATTTGATTTCGGACTACCGATGCCAAGACCGACAGTGCGTCAATTCTTCAGAATGGTCTTTGCATCACTTAAGAGAATGCGACATCCAGCAGATCTCTTGCACTTAGCACCGAAGGCGCTGAGAGTTCTACGACTTAAGAAACGCTAGGCCACTTTATTTAGCGCTGCACTTAACTGCGCGACCAACGTACGCGTAAATGCGACTGATAAATGAGAATTATCTCGATAAACATTTACTCCACCTTTTACTGCGGGGCAAATATCTCCTGTGCAAATCCAATCCAATGGATCAATAAATGTCGCTCCAAATTTAAGTGCAATTTCCTTTGTTGCCAGACTTGCGGGTGTTCGCGTACGGCTCACATCACAATGAGTTGGATCGCTCACGTGAACGCTCAAACAACTCGGCGAATTCTGCCCCGGGTACGGGGTATCTCCAATTACAACAACCTTCAGGCCTTCTGCTTGCAATTTACCCATAAAGCTACTGAATCCAGCGCTCCATGTATCGACGTACGAAGTAGTTGGTGAAGCCACTTTGGCCGTAATTTGCGTGGCATCGGAAATGATCACGTATTGAGGCTTTTCTGCTGCCAATTGCTTGGGCAATACGGACTGCCACCGAGAACATTCGCGATCAGTTATTCCACCTCGGAGTAGAGCAAGATCAGTTGCCGGGCATCCGCTTTTTGTGAAGGTTACTAATTTCTTCTTGGTGTTTTTGGCATACTGCTCAAGCGCGGGGAACCATTGCGCCCCATGAGAGTCTCCAATCAAAATGATCTTCGAATTACTTGTCTTGTCACCGAAGATACATGAAGGCTTGGGTTGGGATTCCTTAAATGGGAGATGGCAACCATCGGAATAAATCACAGGGCTACTCAAGTCAAAAGTGATCGAACTAGGTCCGTGATTGAAAGAGAAACTACTCACTGCGAAAATCGAAATAGCTAAACCACCGATGGCAAAATAGGTCGGGATCCAACGTTTTCGAAATCCTCCAATTCTATGGAACTTTAGTTCAACATAGACGTGCAATAAATGTGAAAGACCAACGGCAATAGCTATCAGGAAAACTCGAGAAATTAATGAAGGTTCGGGGCTTCGGAAATTGAGAATAACAATGAGTGGCCAGTGCACTAGATAGAGCGGGAAAGAAAGATCGCCTAGCCATTCTAAGAATTTATTGGTGGATAATTTGGCATCGGCAAGAATTACTAGCCCGGCAGATACAACGGGAAGCACGGTCGTTACTCCCGGAGTTGGCTGATCGCTGGTAATCAGGTAAACACTGAGAAAGAGTCCGGCCCATCCGAATAACGCTATTAAGTTCTTCTTAGAACTTTCTATCGTTTTGTGTGAAACTGCCAAACTGGCACCCAATAGAAGTTCCCATGCGCGTGATGTTGGAAGATAGAAAGAGTAAACCTCCGACAAACTGTAGGTAGTAATAAAGGCAAGAACGAGAAAAAGCGCGGTTAATGCGTAGATGGCCTTTTTCTTGTTGCGAAGGAAAAGTAGAAACATCAATGGCCACGCTAAATAGAACTGCTCTTCAACTCCCAGAGACCAATAATGAAGAAACGGGGATGGATTGAGGGACTGGCTTAAGTAATTTGTATTTTCATTGAGGAAAACGAGATTCGGAATCGTAAGTAGAACACCGATGCCTTCCACCATATATTGATGTAGATCTAGAGGTGAGAGCAAGAGTGAGCCAGCAAAGGAGATGCCAAGAAGTGCCAGAAGGCTTACAGGAAGAATTCGGCGCGCACGGTTTTGATAGAAGGAAATAATTTGCTGGCGGACAGTTCCTGTACCCGTTTGAAGTTTGCGAGTGATAACAAAACCTGAAATCACGAAAAATACGTCTACTCCAAGAAATCCACCGCTGAAACCGCTGATGTTGTAGTGATAGAAAATCACCAGCAATACGGAGACTCCACGAAGAGCCTGAATATCCCGGCGCTTGGAGTAAGTTTTTGCGGAAGTCATTGGCGGCAGTCTACAGGGCTCCCTTTTTAGGCGCTATATGCGTACCGTAGTGCCATGGAGTTTAGTAATAGCGCGAAAGCACAGGAATATCTCAACTTGCTTCAAAGTTTTATGGATCAGAAAGTCTTTCCCTCGGAAACGATTTATCACAAGCAACGTGAAGCATTGATGGCTTCTGGTGAGCCACATTCACTCCCTGCCATTATTGAAGAACTGAAAGAATCCGCCCGAGCAAAAGGTTTATGGAATCTATTTCTGCCTGACTCCCATGATCCAAACCATGGTTTAAGTGTTACCGATTATGCAGTGTTAGCCGAACTCACTGGTTGGTCACCAGAAATTGCACCTGAAGTTCTCAATTGTTCCGCTCCTGATACAGGAAATATGGAAGTTTTGCATTTATTTGGAAGTGAAGCCCAAAAGAAAGAATGGCTCGAGCCTTTATTAAATGGCGAGATACGTTCTGGATTTGCTATGACCGAGCCTGACATTGCCTCCAGTGATGCCAGGAATATTTCCACCTCCATTGTGCGCCATGGCGATGAATACGTCATCAACGGACGCAAATGGTGGACCACCGGCGCAATGGATCCACGATGTCAGGTATTAATCGTCATGGGAGTTACGGACCCGGACGCTGATTCTCATCATCGTCAATCAATGGTCTTAGTGCCATTGAATACCCCAGGCGTGAGTATTGTCAGAAATCTTTCGGTATTTGGTTATCAAGATCAACACGGTCATGCTGAAATTCTTTTTGAGCAAGTAAAAGTTCCTGTTACCAACTTGATAGGTGCTCAAGGTTCTGGTTTTGAAATTGCACAGGCTCGGCTCGGACCTGGACGAGTACATCACTGCATGCGCGCAATTGGAATGGCAGAGCGCGCACTGTCGTTGATGATTGATCGCGCAGGAGAGCGCAAAACTTTTGGAAGCGCACTTGCTGCTCAAGGAATTATTCAAGAGTGGATCGCCAATGCACGTATAGATATTGAACAAGCCCGTCTGCTTGTTCTCAAGACAGCATGGATGATTGACACCGTCGGGGCAAAAGCTGCTCGTAAGGAAATTGCTGCTATTAAAGTCGTTGTTCCACGCATGGCGCAGGAGATTATTGACCACGCCATTCAGGTTCATGGTGGTGCAGGCGTTAGCCAAGACACTCCATTGGCTGCGATGTATGCAGGAATACGCACCTTGCGAATTGCTGATGGCCCAGATGAAGTTCACCTACGAGATATTGCACGACTAGAACTAAAAGACAGGCACATCGCAAAATAATGGCTCTTGAACTTGGCGATGTACGCGCCGAAGATTCATTTGATATAGATGCGGTACATCAGTGGTTGCTGAAGAATTCAAATGCCCCAAGCGATAAACCAAAGGTTCATCAATTTGGTTCAGGTGCTTCCAACCTAACGTATCTGCTCACATATCAAGATTGCGAGCTCATACTTAGGCGGCCACCTGTAGGTACCAAGGCAGCGTCGGCACATGACATGAAGAGAGAATTCTTCATCCAACAAGCTCTGCATCCGCAATATCCACTCACTCCAGAAGTTGTTGCCCTTTGCCAAGATCCTTCAGTTATTGGCTCAGATTTCTATGTTATGAAAAAAATTGATGGCACTATCTTCCGTCGTGATCTGCCAAAAGGGTTATCGCTCAATATCGATCAAGTTTCTCTAATCGGAAATCTGGTAATCGATGGCTTGGTCGCACTGCATCATGTTGAGTCAGAGACTCTTTCACAATTGAGCAAGGGTCCTGGTTATGTGCAGCGACAAGTAGATGGTTGGTCGCGTAGATATAGAAAAGCACTCACACCTGATGTTCTAGATGGTGAGACGCTTATGAAATGGTTAGATGAAAATCAACCAGAAGATGTTGCCTCATGTGTTATTCACGGCGATTGGCGTTTAGACAATATGGTTTTCAATTTAGATGCAACACCAAAATTAGTCGGAGTACTTGATTGGGAGATGGCGACAATCGGAGACCCACTGATGGACTTAGGTTCGGCAATGGCTTACTGGATAGATGCCACAGACTCGGGTCCGATTTCTGATTTACGCAGACAACCAAGTCACCTACCGGGTATGCCAACTCGCAAAGAGTTCATAGAAAGATATTTAGAGCGATCAGAATGGAATTGTGATGACTTCACCTTCTATGAGGTCTTTGGACTTTTCCGATTAACGGTAATTTGCCAACAAATCTGGGCCAGATACGTTGCTGGCCAAACAACAAACCCGGCCTTTGCAGGCTTCGGAGACGCGGTAAATCTATTGATTACTCGAGCCATGGGACTGATTTGAAACCTAATCGTGGCAATTATGGATAAAGCGTGGTGGCGAGATACGGTAGGCAGGTAGGCGTTTAGAGCGCCTTTTGAGGCAAGAAAGAGAGAAGATTCATGGCATCAGATAGCAGTTTTGACGTCGTCTCCAAGATCGACCGCATGGAACTCGATAACGCAGTTAATCAAGCAATTCGCGAAATCGATACCCGCTTTGACTTCAAGAATACTGGGGCGAAGATTGAGCTCGAGGGTGAAAAGATTTCCATCGAGGCCAGTACTGAAGAAAAGGCCAAAGCCACTCTAGAAGTATTGCGCGATAAGTTGGTCAAGCGCGGAGTATCCCTCAAGCACATTGATCCGGGCGAGCCATCATTAAGTGGAAAAATCTACAAAATTAACTGCCCACTTAAAGAAGGTATCTCTACAGAGAATGCCAAGAAAGTTGCAAAATTTCTGCGCGATGAAGGCCCTAAATCAATTAAGACACAGATTCAAGGCGACGAACTTCGTGTTACTAGCAAGAGTCGCGATGACCTTCAGGATGCAATCGCCATGATCAAAGATTTCAAATGGGATTTCGCAGTTCAATTCACGAATTATCGGTGACCTCGAATTTCAAAAATTGAACATAAAGCGACGGGACTTCTTTACGGAATAGGCGCATACACAATTTGGGGTTTGCTTCCTCTTTTTTGGCGCTACATGCACAAAGCAAGTGCTTTCGAAATCCTTGCCAATCGAGGAATCTGGTCGCTAGTCCTTTGCGTAATCTTGTTGGCATTCCTCAAGCAACTCAAGGGAACTCTTGCTCTCTTTCGCCAACCGCGCACAATGGCTCTACTGGCGCTGACTTCTTTAATGCTCACAATCAACTGGGGCGTCTATATCTGGTCAGTTAGCGTCAACCGAATCGTCGAGGCATCTCTCGGTTATTACATCACCCCGCTTGCCAGTGTCACATTTGGCGTGCTTGTTTTGCACGAGCGTTTGCGTCGACTTCAGTGGGTAGCGGTAATCCTCGCCGCGGCGGGAGTTACTACCTTGACGATTGAATATGGAGCGCTCCCATGGATTGCACTAGCACTAGCTATCTCTTGGAGTTCTTATAGTCTGCTCAAAAAGGCCTTACAACTAGGGGCCCTTGAAGGTCTCTCAATCGAAACTCTGATCGCCCTCGTACCTAATCTTTTCTACCTCACAATGATTGAAAATCAACATCGCGCACAATTTGGATTGAGTTGGGGATTCTCTTTATTGCTTGTTTGTGCAGGCGTCGCAACAGTTGTCCCTCTACTTCTCTTCAACGGTGCAACAACTCGCTTACCGCTCACTATGACGGGTTTGCTTCAGTACATCACTCCAACGATTATGTTCATCGTGGGTACCTTCATGAACCATGAAGCAATGCCAGCAGGACGCATAGTCGGGTTCGGCTTTATTTGGATTGCACTGGTCTTCCTTGGAACAGATTTGGTGCGATCAAACAGAGCTACCGCTAGCGCTCTTTAGAACAAGGGCTCTCCCCGACTCCAAGCGCGCCACCGGCACTCTAAATGGCGAACAAGAAACATAGTTGAGTCCTAATTCGTGGAAGAAGTGAATACTGCGTGGGTCGCCGCCATGTTCTCCGCAGATTCCAAGTTTGAAATCTGGGCGAAGCGCACGGGCTTGTTCCACTGCGGTACGCACAAGAATTCCCACACCCGCCTGGTCCAAAGATTCGAACGGATTGAAAGGCAAGAGTTCAAGATCCAAATATCTAGGTAAGAATGTCGATTCAACATCGTCGCGACTAAATGCCCAAGTAAGTTGAGTGAGATCGTTAGTACCAAAGGAGAAGAAATCCGCGTAATGACCAAGACGACTTGCGGTAATCGCTGCGCGTGGTGTCTCAATCATTGTGCCGATCGGAATATCTATCTTTTGACCCGATCCAACAAATGTGCGAGTAATTTCTGCTTCAAGTGTTTCGCGCAAATATAGAAGTTCGCGTTGCGTTGCAACGAGAGGAATCATGACTTCTGGTTTTGGATCATGTCCAAGACGCTTTACTTCGAGGTAGGCATGCACAAGCGCACGTACCTGCATTTTATAAAGCTCTGGAATAAGAATTCCTAGACGAACTCCACGCAGACCCAACATTGGGTTGGCTTCATGTAAGCGCTTAACAGCAGCGAAAATCGCCTGCTCGCGCATCGGGACTTCCTCGCCAAGCGCCTCTGCTCTTGCCATCACGGCAGTGAGATCGGCCAGAGGCGGCAAGAATTCGTGAAGTGGAGGATCAAGAAGACGGACGGTGACGGGCAGACCCGACATCGCCATCATGATGCCTACGAAATCTGCACGTTGAAGTGGCTCCATCTCTGCAATCACACCGCGTTGTACATCTTCATTTTCGGCCAAAACTAAACGCTCGATATAAGAACGACGTGGACCAAGGAACATATGCTCGGTACGACACAATCCAACACCTTCTGCACCCAAGATTCGCGCACGGATTGCATCCTCAGGAGTGTCGGCATTTGCATGCACTCTTAAAACACGTATTTCGTCTGCGTAACAAAGAATTCGATCTACTGCTTTTACAACTGCAGATGCCTCATCACTGGATGCCGCAAGGCGCCCCTCTAGGTAGGAAGTTACTGGAGATGCAATTACTGGAATTGTCCCGAGGTAAACATTTCCCGTTGAACCATCAATAGAAATAGTTTCGCCTTCATAAACAGTCAAACTTCCAGCCGTGAAAAGATTTGCTCGCTCATCCACTGCGATTGACTCTGTGCCACACACTGCTGTCTTACCCATTCCGCGCGCTACAACAGCCGCGTGGGATGTCTTGCCGCCGCGACTAGTGAGAATTCCCTCGGATGCCACCATGCCCACGAGATCATCAGGACTTGTTTCGCGCCTGACAAGAATCACTTTCTTGCCACTTCTGGCTAGGTCAAAAGCACGCCTGGAATCAAATACAACTTCGCCCACTGCCGCACCTGGAGATGCAGGAATGCCAGTGGCAATGGCTTTAACAGAACCGCTCAAATCGAACTGCGGGAACATCAATTGGGCTAACTGATCACCAGATGTACGCACTAAGGCTTCATCCATACTGATCTTGCCCTCATCCACCAACTGCGTGGCGATTCGAAATGCTGCTTCCGCGGTTCGTTTTCCGACGCGAGTTTGCAAAATCCAGAGCTTGCCTTTTTCAACGGTAAATTCAATATCGCATAAATCTCGGTAGTGATCTTCTAGAAGTGTCATGACGCGCTCAAGTTCTGCATGCACCACTGGAGATTTTTCACCGAATTCCACAAGTGACATTGTGTTGCGAATTCCGGCGACAACATCTTCGCCTTGGGCGCGCTCTAAATAATCGCCATAACTTCCGCTCTCACCTGTCGCAGGATCGCGCGTAAATGCAACCCCTGTACCCGAATCATCTGTGAGGTTTCCAAAGACCATGGACTGGATATTTACAGCAGTTCCCAAATCGGAAGGAATTCGTTCACGTTGACGATAAATCTGGGCGCGCTCTGAATTCCAGGATCTAAAAACTGCCTCTATTGACTGCGCTAGATGTTCTCGCGGATCAGTTGGGAATGCCTTACCCGTAACTGCTTCACTTTCCTTTATATAGCCATCAGCTAAGGCTTGCAGACCTTCAACATCAAGATCTGGAATACCAGCGACGCCGAATGTGGCAAGAACGCGTGTCTCAATCTTGTGAAACTCTTTGGGAGCGACATCGCAAACAATGCGGCCATACATATCAACAAAACGTCGGTAGGAATCCCATGCAAATTTTGGATTGCCCGTTTGAGTGGCCATGCTTTGTGCAACAGCAGGCGTCATTCCGACGTTGAGAACGGTCTCCATCATTCCTGGCATGGAAAATTTGGCACCTGATCGCACTGAGACTAGAAGAGGCTTATCAGGATTTCCAAATTCTTTTCCGAGAGATTTTTCTAAGTCAATTAGTGCGCTATCGATTTCATTTTGCAGCCCTGATGGCATTGACCCCGAACTTAAATACTCACGACATGCTTGCGTTGTAATTGTGAAACCAGGAGGCACCGGCAATCCGATTCGAACCATCTCTGCAAGGTTGGCACCTTTGCCACCCAACAAATCTGATTGTGTGCGATCTCCAACAGTAAATGGATAAACCAGATTTTCAGACATCATTTCCCAATCCCCTGCGATCGCGATTTGAGAAGCCTAACCGATTGCGAACCAACCTTGGAGTGAGATTAAAGATATCTAGTGAGAGCGCTCAATCACAGTGTCACATAATGAGAATAATGCCGATGTAGCATCACATATGGGCAATGGCCCCAGTGCTAAACGGGCTGTTTGAGCAACTTTGTGCAATTGCCCGCGTGAAGTTTCAATCGCAGGGTGAACTCGTAGCGCACGAAGAACTTGATCAACAATTTCCTCGGATTCAATCGGTGCCCGAAGCAATTCTTGCAATTCACGATCAGATGGATCTGTTGACCTAAGAACATTGAGTGTGACCAATGTTGGTACGCCTTCGCGTAAATCTGTACCGGGGGTTTTGCCCGAATCTTCGGATTCGCTAGCAATATCAATTACATCATCAGCCAATTGGAAAGCAATGCCTATCTGCTCACCAAAAGTGGTGACCGTCTCAACAATTTCGGCGCTGCAACCCGATAGCAATGCGCCATATCTTGCACTAGTTGAAATTAACGAACCCGTCTTATCTGCAACCACTTGCATGTAGTGCGCTAATGGATCCTCGCCGGCAGCCGGACCTTGCGTCTCCATAATCTGCCCAATAACTAAGCGCTCGAAAGTGCGCGCCTGCAAACGAACTGCCTCTGGTCCTAAATCGGCTAACAAGTCAGACGCTTTGGCAAAAAGATAGTCACCCGTAAGAATCGCAATGCTGTTTCCCCAGCGATTGTTCGCACTTTCAACCCCGCGTCGCAATGGAGCTTCGTCCATAACATCATCGTGATACAAAGTTGCAAGGTGGGTTAATTCGCAGACCACTGCCGCTTCAATAATTTCATATCGCGTGGGATCACCAAGATGAGACGAAATCAAAGTAAGTAATGGGCGAAGTCTTTTACCCCCGGCAGCAACAAGATGGTGTGACGTTTCTTCAACAAGCGGATAGTCGCCCTTTATATGTGAATTAAGTAATGACTCTACTTGCGCCAAACTCTGCGTAAGGGATTGCTCTAACTCTCCCGAAACGTTCGGGATGCCAAAGGCTGACATTAGCGAATGAAGATAGCCGTTGAAGAGATGAAATTAAGCAATGGTGTTGGGAAAACACCAAGGAAGATTGTCAGCACGAAAGCGCTCACAATGCTGATGCGAGTGAGTACCGACGGGATGATAACGCTGGTGCCATCTTCGACTGGATCTGTAAAGAACATCAAGACAATTACGCGGATATAGAAATATGCGGCGATTGCACTAGAAAGTACGCCAACAATTACAACTGCTTTATTGCCACTTTCATATGCTGCCGAGAAGATGGAAAACTTTCCTATAAATCCGCTTGTAAGTGGAATACCAGCAAAGCCCAATAAGAATGTGGCAAATACGGTTGCAACAAATGGCGAACGCTTACCCAAACCAGCCCAACGATTGAGATCGGTGATTTCACCTGCAGAATCTCTCACTAGCGTTACAACGCCGAATGCACCGAGTGTGGCAACACCGTAGGCGATCAAGTAGAAGATTGAGGCGTCAAGACCGGCTTTATTCATGGCCAACACGCCAGAAAGCAAGAAGCCAGCATGTGCAATCGATGAGTAAGCGAGCATGCGCTTGATATCACGTTGTGCGATTGCAACAAATGAACCAAAGAGCATTGTGATGATGGCGATCACTGTAATAAATGGACGCCAATCCCAGTACGCATTTGCAAAGCCAACATAGAAGATTCGAAGAAGTGCGCCGAATGCCGCGACTTTAGTCGCCGCTGCCATAAAGGCGGTTACTGGTGTTGGTGCGCCCTGATAAACGTCAGGAGTCCATGCATGGAACGGAACCGCTCCAACTTTGAATAGGAGTCCTACAGATAAGAAGCCGATGCCAATCAACATGAAAACGCTGTTGCCATTAGAACCTGAGACTGCGGCGCCAATTCCTGATAGAGAAACAGTGCCAGAGAAGCCGTAAAGATATGCGGCGCCAAATAAGAAGAATGCAGAAGAGAAAGCTCCAAGGAGGAAATACTTTAGGGCGGCTTCTTGCGACATCAAACGACGACGACGGGAAAGGCCGGCCATTAAGTACAAAGGCAGGGAGAGCATTTCGAGTGCGACAAAGAGTGTGATCAAATCTGTGGAAATAGGGAAGAGCATCATGCCGGCAACTGCAAAGAGAGTTAGCGGATAAATTTCGGTGAGGTGCTCGCCACTCTTAATAGAGTGCGCTTCTTCAGGAGACCCAGGAACAGCAGCAGCAAGAACCGTGAAATTCTCTTGATCTGCAATAAGAAATACCCCAAGTATTGCCATGAAGACAATGCCTGCTTGCATCAATAATCCCGCGCCATCAATCGCAACAGAACCCATCGCTGCTCCGCCCGATGTCTCGTGACGAATGCGCCAAAGTTGAGCAAGTGCTAAAACCAGAGTTCCGATGGTGAGACTCAATTGCAGAACTGGACGAATCTTTCGTGAAGCAAATGCCTCAACTAGGACACCAAGAACTGCGCCACCCAAAACAATCAGAATTGGTGCAATAAGTGAATAAATAAGTACTGGGGATACGAAACCGGACATTTACTTACCAGCCTTTGCAATAGAAGGAGCTGGATCGGTGTGACCATTAATCGTGAGCACGTGAGTTACGGTCGGATTAATGACGTTCAAGAGCGGCGCTGGGTAGAAACCAAGAACCAAAATAATCGCCACAACTGGAGCAATCGCAACTTTCTCTCGCACGTTGAGATCCGTGAGGCCCTCATTGCCCGGCATTACTGGCCCATGCAAAGAGCGTTGAATAGGAATCAAAATGTAAAGCGCGGCAAGGACGATTCCAAATGTTCCAACAATGGCCGCTACCGGGTAGCGGGTGTACGTGCCGACAAGTACTAGGAATTCACTCACAAAGCTTGAAAGTCCAGGCAAGGCAAGTGATGACATCCCTGCGAAGAAGAAGACCCATGCCATTACCGGTGTGACTCTCTGAAGCCCGCCGAAGTCCGCAATCTTTGAAGAACCACGGCGCGATGTCATCCAGCCAGCTACTAAGAAGAGCGCAGCTGTTGAGAAACCATGATTGAACATATACAAAGTTGCACCTGATTGGCCTTGCGTAGTCATCGCAAAGATACCCATCGTGATGAAACCGAAGTGTGAAATAGATGTGAAAGCAATTAAGCGCTTGAAGTCGGTCTGACCGATAGCAAGGAATGCACCGTAAATTATCGAAATAACTGCAAGCACGATAATCACCGGCGTGAATGTCTTCGTTGCATCAGGGAAAAGGGTGAGGCAATAGCGAATCATTCCGAATGTTCCGACTTTATCGAGTACACCTAAGAGCAATACAGAGGTCCCCGGCGTTGCAGCGTCAGCGGCATCTGGCAACCAAGTATGGAATGGCCACAAAGGAGCTTTGATTGCGAAAGCGATAAAGAATCCAAGGAACAAGAAATTCTGAGTGGTATGGCTGATCTGTAAATGCGAGAGCGCAGTGGTGTCGAAAGTATGTCCGCCTTGTTCGCCAGAAATGACGTAGAGCGCGATGATTGAAGCCAGCATTAATAGTCCGCCAAAGAGGCTGTACAACAAGAACTTAACTGCAGCAGCCGAGCGCTTGCCCGAACCAAAACCACCTATAAGGAAGTAGACAGGAACCAACATCGCTTCGAAGAAGACGTAGAAAAGGAATACGTCGGTGGCAGCGAATACGCCGATCATCATTGTTTCAAGAATAAGAATGAGAATGTAGAAAGTCTTCGCACTCCATCGTCCACCGCTTGCCTCATTCCAACCGGCAAGTACAACGATTGGTGCAAGGAGAACGCTGAGCAAAATTAGAACTAAGGCAATTCCATCAACACCAACTGCGTAATTGATTCCGAAAGTTGGGATCCAGGAATGCGATTCAACAAATTGAAGATCAACATTGTCGCGTTGGAATTGTGTGGCCATTGCAATGCCGGCAGCAGCAACAATTAGGGTCGTAGCAAATGCAGCCCGCTTTGCGGCTAGTGCATTCGTCTTAGGCAAGAAGGCTACAAATAGCGCTCCAAGAAGTGGCAGTAGGCCAAGAGTCGTTAACCAGTTCACGTTACTCATCACAGTGTGACCACCCAAATCGCGGCGACTAAGCCAATTGCTCCGATCAAAATCCACATCGCGTAACTGCGAACGAATCCTGTCTGTGTCGTTCGAAGTGCGGAGCCAGAACCTTGAACCAATTTCGCAACGCCACGTACTGCGCCGTCGATGATTGATTTATCAGTAACTACCAACGCCTTCGTCAACTTCTGTCCAGTCTTCATAAATACTGCCTCGTTGAAATCATCTTGCAAGAGATCGCGACGAGCTATTCGGGTGAAGATAGAAACATTTGTTGGAGCGACAAGTGGAATCTCCTTGCGGAGGTACTTAACAACCGCTAAACCAACTCCAAGAAGTACGAGAACCAGCGCCAGCACCGATACAACTTCTGGCTTCAGTAATTCACCTTCGTGTACAGGAGATTGTTCTACAACTGGTGCAAGCCAATTTTTCAATGAATTTCCGCGAGTAAAAATGAATCCAGATGCGACAGAACCGATAGCAAGTAAAGCCATTGGAAGCCACATCAAAACCGGAGACTCATGTGGATGCGCCTTGTCATCCCATCGCTTTGAACCAGCAAAGGTAAGGATGACTACACGAGTCATATAGAAGGCTGTAATCGCGGCGCCAAGAAGCGCAGCACAACCCAGCGTGATGCCCTTTATTCCGCCAGCGTTAAACGCCACTTCAATAATCTTGTCTTTGGAATAGAAGCCAGCAAATGGTGGAACGCCAATAATTGCCAAATATCCGAGTCCGAATGTTGCAAAAGTGATTGGCATAAATTTGCTCAAGCCACCATAACGGCGCATATTTACTTCATCATCCATGCCATGCATGACCGAGCCGGCACCAAGGAACATTCCCGCTTTAAAGAATCCATGCGTTAGCAAATGCATGATTGCGAATGCATAACCAGCTGGTCCAAGGCCTGCGCCCAAAACCATGTAACCAATTTGCGACATCGTAGAAGCAGCAAGTGCCTTCTTTATATCGTCCTTGGCTGTACCGATAATCGCACCGAAGAGAAGTGTGATTGCACCAATAATTGCTACGCATAATTGCGCAGTTGGCGCCGCATCGAAAATAAAGTTAGAACGGGTAATTAAGTACACGCCAGCTGTAACCATCGTTGCCGCGTGGATAAGAGCAGAAACCGGTGTTGGGCCAGCCATTGCATCGCCAAGCCATGCCTGCAATGGGAATTGTGCAGACTTACCAGTTGCAGCGACGAGCAGCATGATTCCGATTGCTGTGAGTGCTCCCGTTGATGCTTGGCTAGCTTGTTCTTTTACTCCAGCAAATGAAACTGTGCCAAGTGTTGCGAATGCAATCATGATGGCAAGTGAAAGCCCCATGTCACCAACCCGGTTGGCTACGAATGCTTTCTTGGCTGCCGTTGCATATGTTGGCTTTTGATTCCAGAAACCGATGAGCAAGTAAGAAGCCAGACCCACACCTTCCCAACCCACGTAAAGGTTGAGGTAAGAATCGCCAAGAACTAATAAGAGCATGGCTGCAATAAAGAGGTTGAGGTAGGCAAAGAATCGTCGACGATCCAAATCGTGGGACATGTAGGCAATCGAGTAGATATGAATCAATGTGCCAACGCCAGTAATAAGTAGAACGAAGCAGATAGAGAGCTGATCAAGCATCAATCCAGCATCAACCTGGAAGGAGCCAACAGAAATCCAGCTAAAGAGTTTCTGCGTGACAGCTCGTTGTTCTGTAGAGCGACCCAACATTTGCGAGAACTCATAGAGACCGATAACAAATGCTCCGCCGGACATTGCGGTACCCAGCAGATGTCCCCACTTGTCGGCTTTGCGACCTGCGAAGAGCAAGAGAGCTGAACCCAACAGTGGCAGTGCGATTAAGTAGACCAAGTAATTGCTTGTCATCAGATCACCGCTTCAACAAACTGGCATCATCAACTGATGCCGAACGACGTGATCGATAGATCGTCACGATGATTGCAAGTCCCACAACAACTTCACACGCAGCCACGACCATCGTGAAGAAGGCCATTACTTGGCCATCAAGATTGCCGTTGATACGCGCAAAAGTTACAAAAGCTAGATTGGCAGCGTTGAGCATGAGCTCCACACACATGAAAACAACGATTGCATTTCGGCGAACCACAACACCAATAGCGCCGATCGTAAATAGGAGTGCAGAGACGTACAAGTAATTAGCGGCGTTCATTACTTCTCCCCCTCCTCGTTGGCTAATTCAATTAATTGGAAAGGCTTGGAATCGATAACATCTCCACGCGCTTTAAGCATCGCGGAAACGGATGCCTCAGAAGCGGTGCCATCAGGTAGCAGAGCAGGAACATCAACGGCGTTATGAAGCGCGTAAACACCTGGGTTTGGAAGACCAGCCGCACTTCCTAATGACTCTCCACGGAAGCGCTTAATTGAAAGTTCTCGCTGTGTTGGTCGAGCGACAAGTCTGTGATTGTGTGCCAAAACCATCGCACCAAGAGCGGCGGTAATAAGAAGAGCTGAAACAACTTCGAATGGCCACACATAGGTAGAGAAAAGCAGTTGCGCTAGAGCGGGTACATTTCCGGCTGCATTTGCGTCAGTCAACCCAACCATGTCACTACCTAGCGTTGCACGACCTAAGAGAGAGACCATAAGTCCGCCAAAACCAACTGCGGCAGTAATCGCGATGGGACGCAATCCTGGAATTGTTTCTTTCAACGAGTCAGCGCTATCTACACCGACAAGCATCAAAATAAAGAGGAAGAGCATCATGACTGCTCCTGTGTATACAACGACTTGAACAATGCCGAGGAATAGAGCGTCTTGTGCAATGTAGAAAATCGCCAAAGTGATCATGACCCATGCAAGCAAAATTGCCGAGTGGACTGCTTTCTTTGAGAGCAACATTCCTAACGCTGCAACAATCGCCAGTGGTGCCAAGAACCAGAACATCACTGCTTCTGGTGTAGTGGTCTTTCCGACTTCAATCGCAAGATTAATCATGCTTCACCTCACTTGATGTTTCTTGAGATGGGTGGAAACCAAGTACATCGCCTTTGTAATAATTGCTGTCATCCATTCCTGGATACATTGCATGAGGCGGAGCCAACATTCCTTGACGAAGAGGCGCCAAGAGATCTTCTTTTTCGAAAATGAGTTTGGAACGAGAATCATCTGCCAATTCATATTCATTGGTCATTGTTAGCGCCCTTGTTGGACAAGCTTCGATGCAAAGACCGCAGAAAATGCAGCGCAAGTAATTGATTTGGTAGACCTTGCCGAAGCGCTCACCGGGAGACATGCGATGCTCTTCGGTATTGGATTCACCTTCGACATAAATCGCATCTGCAGGACATGCCCATGCACAAAGTTCGCAACCGATGCACTTTTCTAGTCCATCTGGATGGCGATTGAGTTGGTGGCGGCCATGAAAACGTGGCGCTGTTGGCTCTTTTACTTCAGGATACGAAACCGTATTGACCTTCTTGAACATGGTTCGGAAAGTGACCCAGAATCCTAAGAGCTGCGTAGTAAATGAAGCAGGCCCATCGTTTACAACGGGCTTAGAAGTCACTGCTTCTAGCCCAAGATCGCGACGAGTTGGCTCTACTTCGTTATTCATGTTCTCAGACACGTGGCTCCCCCAACTGTGCGCTTTCTGCGCCTGGCATCTGTGGAACAGCAAATGTTGGAGCATCGAAATTATCTTCAGGCAAAATGCGCGCGCGCTTTTTCACCGAATCAAATGCAACGTTGATTCCTAAGACGATCAAGACAACCACACTTGCAAAGCCAAGAACCGTGACTCGTGATGCACCATTGAGTGACATGACCCGGAGTGTTGCAACAACCATGATCCAGAAAAGACTGACAGGAATCAAAACCTTCCAACCAAATTTCATGAATTGGTCATAACGCATACGAGGCAATGTTCCGCGTAGCCAAACGAAAATAAAGAAGAAGAAAATTACTTTGGCGAAGAACCAAATTAAGGTAAACCAGCCGCCGAGCCATTGCTCTGTAAATCCAAGACCTGGAAGTGCGTGATATCCACCAAGGAAAAGTGTTGTCGCCAGAGCTGATACGGCGACGATGTTTACGTACTCTGCAAGGAAGAAGAGCGCGAATTTAAGAGATGAATATTCGGTATGGAAACCACCAACGAGTTCGCCTTCGGCTTCAGCTAAGTCAAATGGCGCACGGTTTGTTTCGCCGACCATTGAAATCGCGTAGATAACGAATGATGGGAACAAGACAACTGCAAACCACCATTTTTGTTGTGCCGCAACAATTTCAGAAGTCGACATCGAACCTGAGTAAATAAAGACGGCAACAAGTGAAAGCCCCATGGCTACTTCATATGAAATAACTTGGGCGCTCGATCGAAGACCACCAAGTAATGGGTAGGTCGAACCTGACGACCAACCAGCAAGAACAATTCCGTAAACACCAATGGATGCAATTGCCAGAATGTAGAGAACTCCAACAGGAAGATCTGTAAGTTGCATCGCAGTTTTATGACCAACGAGCGTCACTGGCCCACTCATTGGAATAACAGCAAAGGACATAAAACATGCAGTTGCGCTAATTATCGGAGCAATAACAAAAACAATTTTGTCGGCGGCGGCAGGAATGAGATCTTCCTTAAGGGCTAACTTCACGCCATCGGCAAGTGCCTGAACCAATCCGAATGGTCCCACGCGGTTTGGTCCAAGGCGCATCTGCATGCGGGCAACAATGCGACGCTCGCCCCAGACAGATAAGAGCGTAAGAACAACACATAGTGCGAAGACCAGCACGCCTTTGACGGCGATCAACCAGCCTGGATCTTGTCCGAGAAGTTGCGCAGTTGTCATTAGTCCTTCACCACCGTTACTACAGCGCCATTGGCAACAGCCAGTGTGGCGAGAATGTGTGAACCACGTGAATTGCGTGGCATCCAAACTGCATCATCATGAATTGCACCGGCTTCAACCAGTACAGGAAGCACGATTGCTCCGTGAGAATTTGAAACTCGAACCGCATCACCAGTGACTACGCCAATTGATTGGGCACGACTTGGTGAAATCACAATGACTGTTTGACGAGCAGTACCAGCAAGATTCTCTTCTCCATCTTGCAGTGAACCGGCATCAAGCAATCGGCGCCAAGATGTCAAGAGTGCATCGGTTGCACCTAATGTCGGAGCGTTTGCTGGCGCAACTGGAACAAATGCAGAAACCGCACCATCCCATTTGCCAAGAGAGGCGAACTCTTTTGCTGCCGATGAAACTGTTGGCAATGCAATTGAGCGACCAAGCTTCTCCGAAATCATTGTCAGAATGCGAACATCGCTACGGTTAAGTGATTCCACTACAGCTGCTTCAAAGTTGCGGCCGCGACCTTCCCAGTTAACAAACGTTCCAGATTTTTCAGTGATTGCTGCGACTGGCAAAACTACATCGGCAAGCTTTGTTACCGCGCTTTCACGAATTTCTAGCGAGACAACAAATGCTTTCTTTATTGCAGAAATTGCTTCGTGACTTTTATCTGCATCCACTGGATCGATACCACCGATGACGAGTGCATCGAGAGTTCCAGTATTTACTGCTGCGAATATTTCAGAGCTGCTACGACCCACCGCAGCAGGAAGTGAATCAACGCCCCAAGCTGCGGCAACATCTACACGAGCGGCCGCATCAGTAACTGGACGACCACCAGGGAGGAGGTTGCCAATTGCACCAGCATTGAGCGCGCCACGTTCGCCTGCACGACGAGGAATCCACGCCAACTTTGCACCGCTCTTTTGAGCAAGGGCAACGACAGCAGAAAGTGTTCCAGCGCTTTCAGATGCACGTTCTCCGACAAGGATGATTGATTTATCAGTGAGTTCTTGTGCAGCAACCGCTTGTGCCTCTGTACCAGGGGCAACGCAAACGAAATTCGCTTTGAGTTTTTCCGCGCCGATTGAAAGTTTGGTACCAATCGTTGTCACTTTAAGAGAACGTTTTCTTACCTGCCTGTTGATTCGCAGAAAGACGATTGGTGATTCTTCTTCTGGTTCAAATCCAACAAGGAGTATCGAATCAGCGCGATCAATGTCACGATAAGAAGGTGCAGAGTCAACAACAGTTGAAGCCAAGAAATCGCGCTCTTCATCAGATGTGATGCGTGAGCGGAAATCAATGTCGTTTGTACCAAGAGCAACACGAGCAAATTTGCTATAACCGTATGCATCCTCGAGAGTCACGCGACCACCAACTAGTACAGCAGCACGCTTGTCCTGAAGACCTGCTGCGGCAGCGGCTAACGCTTCAGGCCATGAGGCAACTTGAAGTTCGCCAGAGGCATCACGCACCATTGGTTGCGTAATGCGATCTGCTGCCGTTACATACTTAAATGCCCAACGACCCTTATCGCAGTTCCACTCTTCGTTTACATCGGTGTCATCGCCAGCGAGGCGACGAAGTGTTTTTCCGCGACGTACATCGGTACGCATGGAACAACCTGCCGCGCAATGTTCGCAAGCAGAAGGAGTAGAAACTAAATCAAAAGGGCGCGCATGGAAGCGATAGGAAGCACCTGTAAGTGCGCCTACTGGGCATATCTGAACAACGTTGCCCGAGAAGTACGACTCAAAGGGTTGCTTTTCATAGATTCCAACTTGTTGAAGCGCGCCACGTTCGTTGAGAGTAATAAATGGATCGCCAGCAATCTGATCTGAGAATCGCGTGCAACGAGCACATAAAACGCAACGTTCGCGATCAAGAAGAACTTGCGAGGAAATATTTATTGGCTTTTCAAATGTGCGCTTGGTTCCTTCGAAACGAGATTCGGTACGTCCCGTGCTCATCGCTTGGTTTTGCAATGGGCACTCGCCACCCTTGTCGCAAACTGGGCAATCAAGTGGGTGGTTGATTAACAAAAGTTCCATTACGCCTTTTTGAGCTTTTTCAGCAACAGGCGAAGTCAATTGAGTCTTAACGATCATTCCGGGTTCAACAGGAATTGTGCACGAAGCTTGTGGCTTTGGAAATGCGCGACCATTAATTTCAATGTCAACGAGGCACTGACGACATGCACCTACTGGATCAAGCAATGGGTGGTCGCAGAAACGAGGAATTTGAATTCCAAGCTTCTCTGCGGCACGAATAACCAAAGTGCCTTTAGGTACGGAAATTTCAAAACCATCGACAATAACGGTGATCATGTCTACGACATCAGTACTCATTTACGCACCTGCCTTTGCTGATGCGAAAAGTGTTGAGGCGTGAGAATCAAATGGGCATCCGGCGTTCGTGACATGTGCAATGTATTCGTCGCGGAAATGTTTGATTGAAGAACTAATCGAACTTGTTGCACCATCACCGAGTGCGCAGAAAGAGCGACCCAAAATGTTTTCGCAAAGATCGAGTAACTTATCCAAATCGGCAGCTGTGCCTTTGCCGTTTTCAAGATCGCGCAAGATTTGTACCAACCACCATGTGCCTTCGCGACAAGGTGTGCACTTTCCGCATGATTCGTGCTTGTAGAACTCAGTCCAACGAAGTACTGCACGAACTACGCAAGTTGTTTCATCAAAAATTTGCAATGCCTTTGTACCGAGCATCGAACCTGCTGCTGCTACACCTTCATAATCAAGAGGTGTATCAAGTTGATCTGCAGTGAAGATCGGCGTTGATGATCCACCCGGAGTCCAGAACTTAAGTTGGTGGCCTTCGCGAACTCCACCAGCAAGTTCGAGAATCTCACGCAATGTGATTCCCAGTGGTGCTTCAAATTGACCTGGATTAGCAACGTGACCGGAGAGCGAATAAAGAGTCATTCCCTTGCTCTTTTCGGTACCCATCGCGGAGAACCACTCAGGACCATTCGCAATAATTGCTGGCACTGACGAAATAGATTCAACGTTATTTACAACAGTTGGCCTTGCATAGAGACCAGCGATGGCAGGAAATGGAGGACGCAAGCGCGGTTGACCGCGGTAGCCCTCAAGCGAATCAAGTAGCGCTGTTTCTTCTCCGCAAATATATGCACCGGCTCCGACGTGAAGAACGAGTTCTAAGTCTTGACCACTCTTAAATACATTTTTTCCGAGATATCCCGCAGCGTATGCATCTTCGATTGCTTGCTGAAGACGTCGAGCAACATGTGCTACTTCGCCGCGAATATAAATGAATGCGTACTTTGCGCGAATGGCATAAGAGGCGATGATGATTCCTTCAACGAGTACGTGAGGATTGGCCAGAAGTAATGGCATGTCCTTGCACGTTCCTGGTTCGGATTCGTCAGCATTAACAACGAGATAGTGATCCTTGTTATCGCCTTGAGGAATAAATCCCCATTTCATGCCCGTAGGGAAACCAGCACCACCACGACCGCGAAGTCCAGAATCTTTAACGAGTTGAATAACAGCGTCCGGCTCCATCTTGAGAGCTTTTGCTGCAGCTTTATATCCGCCATGACGCTTGTATCCGGCCATTGTGAATGAATCTTCTTCATCCCAATGTGCAGAAAGAACTGGAGTCAACGCTGTCATTTCTTTGACCCCTTCTTAGAAAGTCTTAGGCCCAGCAAAGAAGGTGCACCTGCTTGAACGCCTTCATTTGCATGTCCATCGTTAAGACCTGCAAGTACTGCGGAGTTTTCTTTCCACGTTGGAAGAACATTTGGTCCGCGAGTTGGAGGAATTGGTTTACCAGCGCGCATCGAATCAACAAGATCCTTCGCAGACTGAACAGTTTGGTTGTCGTAAAATTCCCAGTTAGCCATAACAACCGGTGCATAATCGCATGCAGCGTTACATTCGAGATGCTCTAGCGAAACTTTTCCGTCGGCAGTAACGCCATCGTTTTCAAGTCCAAGATGCTCTTTAAGTCCTTCGAGGATTTCGTCGCCGCCCATGATTGCGCACAAAGTATTTGTGCAAACACCAACGTGATATTCACCCATTGGCTTGCGCTTGTACTGGGTGTAGAAAGTTGCAACTGCTGAAACTTCGGCTGTTGTGATACTTAATTTCGCTGAGATTTCTTCAATACCTTCGTTGGTGACAAAGCCGGCTAGAGATTGCACATAGTGAAGCAATGGCATGATGGCCGATCGCGAACGTGGATAACGCGCGATAATTGAATCCATCACGGAGAGTTCTTGCTCGGAATATGCCATTAGCGGTCAACACCACCCAACACAGGATCGATAGAGGCAACCGCGCCAATGATGTCGGCGATCAAGCTGCCTTCACACATTGCTGCTGTTGCCTGCAGGTTATTAAAGGAAGGTTCACGAAAGTGCACTCGATAAGGCTTAGTGCCTCCGTCGGAAACAAGGTGCACACCAAGTTCGCCGCGAGGGGATTCGATTGCTGAATAAACCTGACCGGCTGGAACACGGAAACCTTCGGTAACAAGTTTGAAGTGATGAATGAGTGACTCCATGGACGTTCCCATGATTTCTCGAATGTGATCGAGAGAGTTTCCCATTCCATCTGAACCAAGGGCCAACTGCGATGGCCAAGCAATTTTCTTATCTGCAACCATTACAGGTGCACCTTCAAGTTTTTCCAACTTATCGATGCACTGTTCAATGATGCGAAGTGATTGCTCAAGTTCGTTCATACGAATCAAGAAGCGACCATAAACATCAGAAGTGTTTGCTGTGACGACATCGAAGTTGTAATCCTCGTATCCACAATATGGCTGCAATTTGCGCAAATCCCAAGGCATTCCCGTTGAACGCAGAACTGGACCTGTGATTCCTAGCGTTGTGCAACCTGCAAGATCCAGGAATCCAATACCTTCGGTCCGCTTCATCCAAATGGTGTTACCAATGAGCAACTTGTCATTGTCCTTGAAGTCACGACGCAATTCCTTAACGGTCTCGCGAAGCTTTGGTAGCGCTCCAGCTGGAAGATCTTGAGCGACTCCACCTGGGCGCACATAAGCCATATTCATTCGAAGACCAGAGATGATTTCAAAAACATCCAAAACTTTTTCGCGCTCACGGAAGCAGAAGATCATTGGAGAAAGCGCGCCGAGTTCTAGCGCACCTGTTCCGAGAGCAACCATGTGTGATGAGATGCGATTGAATTCCATCATCATGACGCGAATAACGCTGGCGCGCTCTGGCACATCATTTGTAATTCCAAGAAGTTTTTCTACACCTAAGCAGTAGGCAGTTTCATTGAAGAGCGGAGCCAAGTAATCCATACGGGTTACGAATGTGACACCTTGAGTCCAACTGCGATATTCGGCGTTCTTTTCAATACCTGTATGAAGGTATCCAATTCCGCAACGCAATTCAGTAACGGTTTCACCTTCAAGTTCAAGAACAAGGCGAAGCACACCGTGAGTTGATGGGTGCTGTGGTCCCATGTTGACGACAACGCGTTCTTCTTTAGTTGCGCCGATTTCAGTGACAAGCGCATCCCAATCGCCACCGGTTACAGAGAAAACTTTTCCTTCTGTGGTTTCGCGTGAACTTGCGTATGGATCGCTATACGTCGTCATCGGTAGGACCTGCGCTCGTTAGGAGGTGGCACAGTTGCGCCCTTGTATTCAACGGGAATTCCACCCAATGGGTAATCCTTGCGTTGCGGATGTCCGCGCCAATCGTCAGGCATCAAGATGCGAGTGAGTCCTGGATGTCCGTCAAAAACGATTCCGAACATGTCGAAGGTTTCGCGTTCGTTCCAATTGTTGCCTGCCCAAACTTCAACAAGTGAAGGAAGGTGTGGATCAGAATCCGGAACTGAAACCTCAAGGCGGATGCGACGATTGTGCGTCATTGAAAGCAATGGATAGACAGCATGTAATTCACGATTTGTATCGGATGGATAGTGCGCTCCATTGACGCCAAGGCACATTTCAAAGAGCAATTTGTCGCGAAGAATCATGGCGACTTCAACTAATCTTTCGCGCTTGACGTGCAGTGTGAGCTCCCCGCGATCAACAACTACTCGCTCAATTGCATCAGCAAAATCGGGATAAGCGCGCTCTAAATCATCGGCTACTTCATCAAAATATCCGCCGTAAGGACGTTCGCTAGAACCAGTGGATGCCGCAGTGCGTACAAGCCCACCGTAACCTGACGTATCGCCGGAGCCTTTAGCCCCGAACATTCCCTGATCGCTCATGCGAGCAATCCCTTCAACTGATGCGTTGGCTTTGCTGCCATTGCTGCTGCTTCAACTTCGCGGATGATGCGCTCGCGGTTTGGTCCAAGCTTTTCGTTATTGATATTTTCGTGAAGCTTCAAGATTGCATCCATCAACATTTCTGGACGCGGCGGACAACCTGGCAAATAAATATCTACAGGCACTACGTGATCAACACCTTGCACAATTGCGTAGTTGTTAAACATTCCACCTGATGATGCGCAAGCACCCATCGCGATTACCCACTTTGGCGCAGCCATTTGATCATAAATCTGGCGAAGCACTGGAGCCATTTTGTTAGATACACGACCGGCAACAATCATTAAATCTGCTTGACGTGGCGAAGCGCGGAAAACTTCCATTCCAAATCGCGCTAGGTCATAACGTCCACCACCGGCAGCCATCATTTCAATTGCGCAACATGCAAGACCGAATGTTGCTGGCCACAGTGAGTTCTTACGCATGTAACCAGCAAGTTTTTCAACACTGGTTAATACAAGACCGCTAGGTAATTTTTCCTCTAGACCCACAATTAGTCCCATTCCAATCCGCCGCGGCGCCAGACATATGCATATGCAACAAATACCGTGGCGATGAAAATACCCATTTCAGCAAGACCGAATACGCCGAGCTTGTCGAAAGTAACGGCCCATGGATAAAGGAAAACAATTTCAATATCAAAAATAATAAAGAGCATTGCGGTTAAGAAATATTTAATTGGAAACCGTCCGCCTTCAGCAGCTTGTGGACTTGGTTCAATTCCGCATTCATAGGCTTGCGCTTTGGCTCGGTTGTAACGCTTTGGCCCCGTGATCGCCGCAATGACAAGTGATATAGCAGCAAATCCGAAACCAATGGCTCCGATGACCAGAATCGGTACATAAGGATTGGGTGTGGATGTCATGATGAGCCAAATCCTAGGGTTTCCAGCGTCATCTTAAATACCGCTAAGCCTTAATCGCCCTGTGAACTGCGACAACTCCACCAGTGAGATTTTGCCAAGCGACCTGGCTCCAACCGGCGGCCGTGATGCGATCGGCGAGCGCTGCCTGATCTGGCCATGCCCGAATCGACTCAGCTAAATAAACATATGCATCAGGATTGCTCGAAGTTCGTCGAGCAATTACGGGAAGCGCTCGCATGAGGTAATTGGTATAAATGGTACGAAACGGGCGAAATGTTGGTGCCGAGAACTCTGCAACGACCAAAGCGCCCCCTGATTTTGTTACACGAAGAGCCTCACGCAGCGCCTTATCGATATCGGTGGTGTTTCGAAGGCCAAAAGAGATGGTGACGACATCAAAAGTATTGGCCTCAAAGGGCAAATTCAGGGCATCTGCCTTGGTGAAGGGCAAATCAGGGTGGCGAAGGCGACCTGCAGCCAGCATGCCTTCGGAGAAATCGGCGGGAATAACGTCGGCTCCAGCTGCGGCCAATGGCGCGCTAGAGGATCCTGTTCCAGCGGCAAGGTCGAGAATCTTCATGCCTGCTTTAGGGGCGATAGTGGCGGTAGTGACTTTGCGCCAGGCTTTTGTACGGCCCAGACTCAATAAATCATTTAAAAGATCATAACGCTTGGCAACTCCATCAAACATCGCCGCAACTTCATCGGGGTCTTTATCGAGATTGGCACGGGACATGCCTTTATTCTCGCGCAGAGTAGGCTCACCTACAAATTAGAAGGAGAGAGTCATGACGATTTCAGCAATTTCATTGCGTAGCGCCGTTTTTGGCCGCGCGACCGTGGCCACCAACACCGCACTCGTTGCTGGGGGCGTCCTAGCTCTCTCTCTTTTGGCTCAAGTAGCCCTGCCGATTCCTGGTTCGCCCATCCCTGTCACGGGACAAACGCTAGGTGTCCTATTAATCGGTACAAGTTATGGCGCAACTCTTGGAGTGACAACTTTTCTTACCTATCTTTTGATTGGTCTAGCCGGCGCACCGGTATTTGCAGGAGGTGCTCACGGATTGAGTCGTTTAACTGGAGCAACAGGTGGATACCTCATTGGAATGCTGCTGGCCTCTTTTGTTGTCGGGGCGCTCGCCGGTCGTAAATGGGATCAGCGAATTAATAAAGCGCTCATCACAATGTTGCTTGGCGATGTAATTATTTTTTCTTTGGGACTTTTGTGGCTTCATGCATCGGTCGGTAAAAGTTGGTCGTGGACTATTGCTGCTGGTTTTACTCCATTTGTTATTGGAGAAGTTTTGAAAGTTGCTATTGCAGGAACTTCATTGCCGTTGGTCTGGCGCTTTGTACAAAAGTAATCAACCATGATGGCACAACTAACGCAGGTCACAACCACGCGCCTTGGCGACCACCTTCCACTTCTAGATTTACTTCCTGATGCAAATCCATTGTCATGGGTACGTCGAGGTGAAGGGCTTGTTGGCTGGGGAATTTATGCAAGCACTACCGTGCGTGGAGAAAATCGTTTTCGTGATGCAAGAACTTGGTGGCACCAACAATTAGAGAAATTATCCATTACTGATTCTGTTCATGTGTCAGGTACAGGTCCAATTCTTTTTTCGTCTTTCTCATTTTCACCTGACGAAGATTCTGTACTTATTATCCCAGAAGTCGTTGTTGGTATGCGAGATGGAATTTCTTGGATCACATGGATGGGAGATACCCCGCCACCCGTACTTCGTGAAACACCTGCTGTGCTTGAAGAATTGGCTTACTCATGGGGAGACGGCACGCTTCCACCATATAAATGGGAAGAGCAAGTAGCTGCTGCAATTGAACTGATCAGAACCGAAAAAGTTGAAAAGGTTGTCCTGGCAAGAGATCTCAATGCACTCACGACAACTGCAATTGATGCTCGACTCATTCTTCGAAATCTCTCTGCGCAATACCCAACGACTTGGAGCTTCGCGGTTGATGGTTTGGTAGGTGCAACACCTGAGTTATTACTTCGTCTTAAGCACGGAATGGTCACTTCTCGCGTACTTGCAGGAACAATTAGCAGGACGGGTGATGACGAAAAGGACTTAGCCCTTGCAGCATCATTGGCTAGGTCATCAAAGGATCTAGAAGAACATGTATTTGCCGTGCGCTCGGTCGCGGAATCTCTTGCACATTTTTGCGCTTCAACAAATGTTCCTGAATCGCCATATGTACTTCACTTAGCAAACCTCATGCATTTAGCAACCGATGTCACCGGCGCTGTTGCAGAATCGCGCGCTCACGTAGATACCTTTGCAATTCTCGAGAAACTTCATCCATCTGCGGCCGTGTGCGGTACACCTACCCATGTCGCTGCAAGAATCATTAATGAACTAGAGGGAATGTCTCGAGGAAGATATGCCGGACCTGTTGGGTGGATCGATGCACGCGGTGATGGCGAACTAGGAATTGCACTTCGATGTGGACAAATTTCCGGCAACGCAATCAGGCTCTTTGCAGGTTGTGGAATTGTGGCTGGTTCAAATCCAGAGCGCGAACTCAGTGAGAGCCAAGTTAAATTTTCGGCCATGAAAGGCGCATTACAAGAATAGTTACAAAGCTTCTATCTCTGCATAAAGATTCTTAAGGATTTGAGCATTATCAAATCGTGTTGGGACTTTAGCAACAACTACTGAAAGACCTCTCACGGGTGTAGAAACTGCCGCCACAAAATCGTCCATGTTTGAAACCGTTGTACTTTGAACAGCAAAAGCTTGTGCAATTACTGCTGGATCTTGGCCGTGTGGAGTACCGAAAATCTTTTCAAATCCATCCACGGAATTCTGTGGCAATGTTGAAAAGATTCCGCCGCCATCATTATTGATAACTACTAATTGAAGATTGATTCCTTCGGTCATCACGAGCGCCCCTACGTCATGAAGAAAAGACAAGTCTCCAACAATGGCTACACAATTCTCTCTCTGCGAAGCAATACCCAATGCAGTAGAAATATTGCCATCAATTCCAGCTAGCCCACGGTTTGCATATGTTTCGATGTCAGCGCGCGGTGAGGCGAATCCTTCTATGTCTCGAATTGGGCGTGAAGAAGAAATAAAGAGTCGGCTTCTAGCCGGGAGCAATGCCGAAAGGGCCCTAGCGATGTTCTCCTCGCACCACGTTGGAAGCGCTTGAAGCAGAGCATGTGTGGTCGCCGATTTCTCTTGCCAGATTCGCTTCCACTCTTCATCGGCGTCGTTATTGATCGAAACAGTAGGAATCTCACTAAAGATTTGATCTGCGGTTCTCTTAATATCTACCGTCTTAACCCTTGAATCAATCACTATTTCTTGATCTGCGGACTTAACCAGTGCATTGATAGATCGTGAGAGCGTCGTGCGACCTATGACAATAACTACTTCTGGCGCTAATTCCTTTCGGGTCTTCTCCGAAGTTAGGAAAAGTGACGCATGCGCAATGCACTCAGGAAAAGATAAAGGATCCTCCGAGAGAACTGGCCAACCAATTTCGCGAGCAAAAGCTGAGACTTCCTTCGTCTCAAATCCCCCGCGGTCATGACCGATAACAATAACTCCGCGCGAACTTGCGATTGTGAGGGTAGAAGAAGAGCTCTTTGCCTTCGCTACATATTCATACTTGGAAATTCCCTTCAACCATTCTTCAGAGTCATCAGAAAGTAGAGGCTCGTCAAATTGAATATTCAGATGTACCGGACCAGAATCCAGACACGCTATAGCTTCGGAGAAATCAAATGCAGGATCGGAAACATCTCCAGCGTAGGAAACCGCACCACCATAAATATTGCTTTGTATCGTTGTCTGATTTGCTCCCGTCTCTCGTAATCGAGCGGGACGATCAGCAGTCAAAACCAGAAGTGGTACCCGAGAGTGATGAGCTTCAAGTACTGCAGGATGATAATTTGCAACAGCCGTCCCGCTTGTACAAATGATTGCAACGGGACGCTTAGATGCTTTTGCAATACCCAATGCAAAGAATGCCGCGCTTCGTTCATCGATTCGCACATGCAACGTTAATAATCCATGTTGCTCTGCTTCATAGAGCGCTATTGATAAAGGTGCGTTACGAGAACCAGGCGAAAGAACCACATCCGATATTCCAGATCGAATTAATTGCAGAGCGATATTGCGCGCGAGAGCGGTTGATGTATTCACCAGATCCACCCTTCTTGTAGCACCCAATCTTGAGCGCCACTAACCCAAGTGTTGCGTATTCTCTCTTTCCAAAAAACTAATTGCTCAGGGCTAACCCGATTCTTTGCAATCACTCCATGGTCAAGTTCCATGGGGGCAATTTCAATGCATCCATCGATGACAGGTAGGTGGGCAACGTCAGCGCTAAGAAGATTTCCCGTGGCTAACCCGCATGCATAAGGCAATTTCTCTAAGGTCGCTGCCAACTTGAGGCCATAAGTAATCCCAATAGCGGATTCAAGTGCGCTCGAAACCACAACTGGAACTCCGTGTTTCTTGGCTAATTGAATAGATCGCGAAATTCCACCCAATGGAGCGACTTTCAACATCACAATATCCACGACATCGCGAAGATCCACAGTCATCGGGGAGGCAGATTTACGCAGGATTTCATCTCCAGCGATCAAGACTCGCCCATTGAGTTTTTCGTGTAACTGGCGCAATTGCTCGAGAGTTTCACACGGTTGCTCGACATATTCGATAGCACCTGTTTGGTAGATATCTTCGATTGCCCTGAGGGCTTGATCAACGCTCCAACTCCCGTTCACATCAATACGAATTTTCATTTGTGGAGCGATGGATCGGACATCGGAAATTCTTTTTAAATCATCGGATAACTCTCCACCAACTTTGATCTTCACAGACTGACAACCCGGGTACCAGGAAAGTATTTCTTCTATTCGCTCATAGCCATTTACAGCTGGCAGCGTTGCATTGACAGGAATCAATTTTCGTTGCATTGGTGGTGGCGTTTGAGTTGCTGCTTCAATCGCACTCACCAACCAAGGAACGCACTCTTTTGCATCGTATTCAAGAAAAGGGGAAGACTCTGCCCATCCCGCAGGACCCTCGAAGATTGCAACTTCTCGCGAAGTTACAGATCTAAAGTTTGTCCTTGTGGGAAGCGAAATGACTTGTAAAGATTCAAGAATTGAATCCAGCATTTATGGGCGCCTTGGAAATTTTCCAAAATCTGGTGGACGCTTCTCTTTATAAGCATCTCTGCCTTCTTGCCCTTCTTCGGTCATATAAAACAGAAGCGTCGCATCTCCAGCAAGTTGTTGTACTCCAGCCAAACCATCATCGGCAGCATTTAAACTTGCTTTCAAAAGTCGAAGTGCCATTGGAGAATTGCGCAACATTTCCCGACACCATGAAACCGTTTCTGCTTCGAGATCTGCAACAGGTACGACTGTATTCACCAATCCCATTGCGAGCGCCTCTTGTGCATCGTATTCGCGCGTCATGAACCAAATCTCACGCGCTTTCTTTTGTCCGACGTGCGCTGCTAACAAACCTGCGCCATATCCCCCATCAAAGGATCCGACCATCGGACCTGTTTGACCAAATTTTGCGTTATCTCCTGCAATTGTTAAATCGCAAACAACGTGTAATACATGTCCACCACCAATTGCCCAACCTGCGACCATCGCTACTACGGGTTTTGGGGTTCGACGAATTTGCACTTGCAAATCGAGAACATTAAGTCGGCCGATTCCCTTTTTCGCTAACGAATCATCCCCGAGGTATCCGTCATCACCGCGAACGCTGATGTCTCCGCCTGAACAAAATGCCTCATTGCCTGCGCCAGTAAGGACGATGACTCCGACATCTTCGTTATCCCGGGCCAAGGAAAATGCGCTTTGCAATTCGATAATTGTTTGAGGGCGAAACGCGTTGCGAACTTGCGGACGATTGATAGTAATCTTCGCAATTCCATCCGCGCACTGGTACAGCACGTCGGTGAAATTCTCACCACCAGGGCCGACCTCCCATGTTGGGATAACTCTGCTGCCGAAATCGCGCTTAATTGGCTTACTCATATTTCCTCCCGAGTGCTCACGGGCGATAGCCTACGGTTTCAATGGAAAAGACGTCACAACGAGAGCTCTTGGTCTGCGCCAAAGAAGCCTCCATCTCCTCCCTTATGGCGCAACTAACAAGCGCCCTCACGGGACAAGGTCAGGCCATCGGTCTGGGCGAGGTTGCCAGCACCCATGTCCCAGATCGCGTCTGTGTTGTCATCGCGACAAGTGGTTCTACTGGCACACCTAAGGAAGTTGGTCTCTCATCCTCAGCGCTGCTGAGTTCTGCCCGTTCTTGCAATGCATATCTTGGGGCAAAGTTTGGTGACGTGTGGTCTCTGCTATTGCCTCTTACACATATTGCCGGAGTGAATGTGTTGATTCGATCTTTGGAACTTGGGACAACGCCTCTGGATTTAAGAAATTCCGCAATTTATCCCAACGCGGATTTCACTGCGATTGTGCCAACACAACTTTTCCGAGCACTCAATGGTGATGACGCACTCTTGCAACACTTGAAAAATGCAAAGGCAGTTCTAGTCGGTGGCTCCGCACTTTCAGATGAGATTAGGGATCTGGCAACAAGAAATTCAATCAATATTGTTGAAACATATGGAATGAGTGAAACTTGCGGAGGGTGCGTCTATAACGGGACTCCTCTTGATGGAGTCACGATCGAAATCGATTCTCAAGAGAGAATTAAAATTAGCGGGAAAATGCTTGCAACCACCTACGTCAACAATCAAGATGCATGGGACTTAGTTTGTCGTGATGGTTGGTTTACTACATCCGATTACGGGACATTAAATGCGGGGAAATTGGTAGTTCAAGGTCGAGCCGATGACGTAATTATTAGTGGCGGAGAAAATATCTCACTCCTTGCTATCGAGAAAGTTCTTGCCACAGCTTTCCCGACCACGCAATGTGCAGCATTCGCCATCGCCGATTCAGAGTGGGGATCTGCTCTACATATTGCCTGTGAAGGTCAAACGCATCCGACTCAACAAGAAATCACTAAGGCCCTGACACAATCCTTAGGAGATATCGCTAAACCAAAGGGATTTCTCTTTCTTGCTGAACTGCCTCTAATTAGTATCGGAAAAGTAAATCGCGCTGCACTTGCAGAAATTGCAATGCGTGAAAGGCTTCAGGGATGAGTTCAGCCAATATTTGGATTAAAGGGGCGAGACCTCGCACCCTTCCAGCTGCGATTGCACCTGTGCTTGTGGCTACAGCTCTTGCGAAAAGTGATGCAAATATTGGACGTGCACTTCTTGCCTTGTTGGTCAGCCTTGCTCTGCAAATCGCGGTCAATTACTCAAATGACTATTCAGATGGAGTGCGTGGAACCGATGCCGATCGCATTGGGCCTGTTCGCCTAGTTGCCAGTGGCTTAGCAACTGCGTCTGCTGTTAAGCGCGCGGCACTCTATGCATTTACTGTTGCCGGTCTTGCTGGCTTAGTCCTTGCTTGGCTTTCATCCTGGTGGTTGCTTGCAATTGGCGCAGCAGCGATTGCCGCGGCGTGGACTTATACGGGCGGCAAGAATCCTTACGGCTATTTGGGTTTAGGAGAAATTTCGGTTTTCGTATTTTTCGGAGTGGTCGCGACCATGGGCTCTTATTATGTACAAACCGAATTAGTGACCATGAAGAGCTTTATTGTTTCTATACCAATGGGTGCGCTTGCATGTGCCCTCTTGGCGATCAACAATATTCGTGACTTGAAGAAAGATGCCGTTGTAGGAAAACGTACTCTGGCTGTTCGACTCGGGGAGAAGATGAGTCGTCGAGCATTCTTCGCGCTCTTGCTTTGCGCACACATCGCGGCGCTGCTTACCTTTTCACCATGGGCGCTGATCACTCTGATTGTTCTGCCGATCACTCTTAAACTCGGAAAGTCAGTCACTAGTGGAATCGAAGCCAGCGAATTAATCCCGGTCCTTGCTAAAACAGGTCAGCTCCAATTGCTCTTTTCTGCCCTGTTAGCAACTTCTCTTTGGCTTTCCAGGTAGGGGTTAGACTGCGACCATGCGTTTCTTAATAATTCTTCTTCCAATAATATTCACGATTTACACGATCGTTGATTGCGCAAAAACGGATGCATCAGAAATTCGTAACTTGCCAAAGTGGGCTTGGTTGCTCATCATTATTATCATCGGCACCATCGGAACAATTGCTTACTGGATTGCTGGCCGTCCACGTCACACAGGACTTGGTCGCCCTCCGGTTCGTCGCATCTTGCCTCCAGATGACGATCCAGACTTCTTACGAAAGCTCTAGTCTCTAAAGACCTGAGTAGGTGTGCTTTCCTGTTCCCCAAACATTTACATATACGTAGTTGAACAGGAAAGTAGAACCCGCAAGCAAACATAACCAAGCTGCTTTTCTTCCGCGCCAACCCACAGTCACGCGGGCATGCAAATAGGCGGCATAAGCAACCCAAGTAATGAAAGCCCAAGTCTCCTTTGGATCCCAACCCCAATATCGTCCCCATGCATGCTCGGCCCAAATTGCCCCTGCAATGACGGCAAAAGTCCACAGCGGAAATACAAATGCGACTAAGCGATAAGAGAGTTGATCGAGCACTTCAAGGCTAGGCAATCTCTTTGCCCACGCAGTGCGTTCGCCACGCGATTCCATTGAATCGAGATAGAGATATGCGGCCGCTATGACGTTGGCTAAAAGGAATACTCCGCCAGACATAATCGCTGCAGAAACATGGATAACTAGCCATGTTGATTTGAGTGCAGGAACAAGCGGCGCACTTGGTCGGTAAAGAACAGTAATCGCCGTTCCTAATGTAAGAAGTACGGCAATCGAAACAATTAATCCCAACCAACGCAGGTCATATTTACGAAGCGCCCCTAAATATGCGCCGCAAAATGCAAGAGCACCCGTAATGGAGAATTCGTACATGTTGCCCCACGGCGCTCTTCCAGCAGAAATTCCACGAGCGACGACACCTGCAAATAGAAGAAGGAATCCAAGAATCATGAAGGCTGTAGCGATGCGGGCCATCTTTTCGGTCCGAGTGAAGTCAAAAGTTTTTGTTAATAGAGTGCCTGGCATTTCTTCGCTTTGAGGTGCACGTACCGCCCATGCGGTTTCGTATGCATGAGAGAAAAACGCCAGCGTGTAGACAGCCATCGCCGAATAGATCAGGTAATTGGACAAATATGCCCAAGAAGAATGTGTCACTGATTCACCTTTTTCAACTCATCGACAAATGCTGCCATTTCAATCTCTAATCCTGGCGCGCCATTCTTTGCTAAACCTGCGACTTCAACGAGACCATCACCGCTTACGCGAATCCAGATTCGTCGTCGACGAGTAAACAAAGACGCCAGCAAACCAAGAATCGCAAGGATAGCGCCAAAGAGCGCAAAGAGCTTTCCGGGATCTCTCACGATTTGCAGATTAACCCATGGAACAAATCCATCGAAGGTAATAGATCCTTGAGCAAAAGAATACGTTTCTCCAAGTTTCAAAGTTTTCAATCCGATTCGCGCCATCTTGCTCGTATCAATTCGATAAACGGATTGCGGAACTCCTCGATCGAGTCCTAAATCTCCCGTCCATGCCGAAAGCAAAAGCGCGGGATCGAGCGCTTCTGGGAAAGAGGATATTCCGCCTCGTATTTTGTCTCGGGAAGCTGTCGGTAGGAAAGATGCAACGAAACCTAATTGCGGAGTTGAATCTGGAACTTTGATCGCCCCCGCAGATGTCAGGTTGCCATCTTGCGGTAAAAATGGAACAGGCCCTTGAAAGACGACTGCGCCGGCTTTATCGCGCACAGTAACAATTGGAGAATATCCATTTGCTTGTAAATAAACATTGGTGGAGCCAAAACTTAATGGCGAATTGACTTTAATGAGGTGTTTTACAGGCGCATCCCCCGGTTGACTAATTGCATCGACCCATAACGAGTAATCCTTAGGCGCATTAGTTAAAGGATCGTATTCGGCTTTGAAATTTGTCATCGTTAATGTGAAAGGAGGGAGAGAGGAATCCGAAAAGAGTTTTCCATAGGTAAGGCTGTCATAAGTCGTCGGCGTGTTAGTAAAACGTTCGCCAACATTTACGATCGCTTCACCTTTCATACCAAAGAGCGCGCCAAGACTCACACCAATAAGAACGAGAATTAACGCTAGGTGGAAAAGCAGATTTCCTGTTTCTCGTAAATAACCTTTTTCAGCAGAAAGCGTTCCTTCATTTTCACGAACACGAAAATGTCTCTTTCGAAAAAAGGATTGGGCAGCATCAAATTCTGTTCCTGTCCCTTGCCAAGTAGAGAAGAACTCCATTTTCTCAAGATGCTTAGGGGTAATCGGAGGGAGTGCTCTAGAGGCCTTAAAGTGTTCAAATGTTCTTGGGAGCACGCATCCGATTAGTGAGATGAATAGCAAGATGTATATCGCGCTGAACCAAGGTGATCCATACACATCAAAAAGTGAGAGTCGATCCATCCACAGAGCAAGTGTGGGATCACTCTTGAAATAGTCACTCACTTTCATTGGATTCTGCGGACGTTGCGGGATAAGAGAACCAGGAATCGAGGCGACGCCCAATATGAGCAGTAACGAAAGAGCGGTGCGCATACTTGTAAGTTGTCTCCACATAAAACGCAGAGAACTAGTTAGGCCAAGCTCTGAAATATCTTTATCGTTACTCATTTAAACCACCGGGATAAAATCAGAAATCAATGATCGTAGCGAATTCATGAACTCACTCCAGAAACCAAAAACTTGCATGAGGCCAATGAGGATTAAGAGTCCGCCACCGATATTAGTTATCACATTTCCTCGACGAGTAAGGAAGCGCCTGATTTTCACAGAGCGGTCTAGGAAAAGTCCCGAAAGAATGAAGGGGGCGCCAAGACCAATGCAGTAGCCCAATGAGAGAACTGCTCCGCGCCAGGCACTGGCTTGTTCGAATGCCAATGTTTCAACAGCGGCGAGAGCGGGGCCTATGCACGGTGTCCAGCCCACACCAAAAAGAAAACCAAGTACTGGCGCTCCAACTAGGCCGCCCACAACAGACATCTTTGGTTTATAGGTAGGCATCATTGGGAATGCGCCCATAAATATCACTCCGAGGGCAATCGTAAATAAACCAAGTACTCGAGTGATAACACTTTCATGAACCAGAATCTTTGATCCCAATCCTCCAAAGAGTGCGCCATAGGAAACAAATAACGCCGTGAAGCCAGAAACGAAAAGGATTGATCCAAGAAGTACTTTCCCGCGATTACGAGATAAACCAGCGGCAAAGGAAAGATATCCGGGCACAAGCGGCAATACGCAAGGGGATAAAAAGGAGATTAAACCGGCAACAATTGAAATCGGAAAAGCAGCGATAAGCATTCCGCCGAGAATTTGATCTACAAAGAAATTCTTCATTCGGCGACCACGCGATCTATGAGATCGGTTAATGAAGCGACAGTAACTTCACCAGAAATGCGGCCTGCAACTTTCCCATCCTTATCAATAATTACCGTCGATGGGATCGCATTGGCAATTAAGGAATTACGAAAGCCGAGAAGAATGGAGTCATCTTTAAGAGTGGGGTATGGGATATTAAACCTCTTGATAAAAGCATTTGCAGTCGAAATATTGTCGCGAGTAAGAATGCCAACAAAACTTACCTTTGGATATTTCAAGGAAAGAGCCGCCAATGTTGGAGCTTCTGCCCTACATGGAGCACACCATGATGCCCAAACATTTACTACGGCAATCGTCCCAGTTTTTAATGAGTAATTTCTTCCTTCTAAAGTCATGCCCTGCATTTCTGGCGCTGCGACTCGGCTAGATTTCGCAAGAAAAGTTACCGTCCCATTTCCTGAGACATAGCTCTTAGCGCCCGATGTTGTACCCGAACTTCCGCAAGCAGAGAGTACAAGCGCGAGCGCAAGTGAGGTTGAAATTAAACCCGTACGTTTATTCATCACTTCTTTGGTGGAAGCAAATGTTGTGCGGGTTCGGAGTGAGTAATCCCAGAAATAATATTGTCGTCATCAAAGTGGATAGTTGTTACCGAAGCAAGAGAGCATTCACGTTTTCTTGGGTCGTGGAACATTGGTCGTTTTTCAATTGCGCTGCGCAAAATCCATATCGGAAGTTGATGTGAAACACAGATGGCATCTTTTCCATTTGCTGCTTCGTGTGCGGCAAAAACCGCAGCGAGCATCCGATTGATTTGTTCTACATATGGTTCGCCCCAAGATGGCTTCCACGGATTCCATAGATGGCGCCATGCACTTGGGTGGCGTAACACTCCATCGCCAATACCAAATGGTTTTCCTTCAAAAATATTGGCGGCTTCAATTAATCTCTCATCGGTGGTGATCGCGATTCCATGCGCCTGTGCAATCGGCCCGGCAGTTTCCTGCGCTCTTTGTAATGGCGAGACATGAAGTGCGCCCAAGTCAACGCCTTTGGACCATTCACCAATAGTTGTAGCCATCTCTTGTCCACGCGCAGAAAGTCTCCATCCAGGCTGGCGCCCGTAGAGGATTTTCTTTGGATTCTCTACTTCGCCATGGCGGATTACATGCACTGATGAGGACATGGGCAAAGCATAAAGCGTCTGGGAGAACCCCCGTCTCGCTAAGGTTGAGCCATGGAGGCGACCCCAAAACGAGCGGCATTTTTTGATGTCGATAACACGCTCCTGCGCGGCTCAACCCTCTATTTTCTGGGCCGGGGAATGTACCAACGTGGTTTCTTTACGAAGGCAGACATTTCACGATTCGTGCTCGCCAATCTCCGATTTCGATTAACGGGTAAAGAAAACCCTGAGGAAATCAAGAGGTGGCAGAACGGCGCTTGTGATTTTATCGGTGGTCATAACGTTGAAGAGATCGCATCCATGGCCGAAGATATTTACGATCAATATGTTTCTCCTGCGCTCTGGCAAGGCACCATTGATATTGCACAAACACATTTAAGTAATGACGAAGAAGTTTGGCTTGTTACCGCAGCGCCGGCAGATATGGCTTGTCTCATTGCTAAGAGATTAGGTTTTACGGGCGCACTCGGTTCCCTCGCTGAAACAAAAGATGGCGTGTACACGGGAGCAATGGTGGGAAACCTGTTGCATGGCAAAGAAAAGGCGACAGCAATCAATGAGCTGGCGCGAACTCGAGGATTTGATCTTCAGCAATGTTATGCATATTCAGATTCTCATAACGACCTGCCGTTGCTCTTAGCAGTTGGTATCCCAAGCACAATTAATCCGGATGCAATTTTGAGAATTCGAGCCATCCGAGATGGTTGGCCGATTCATGATTTTCGTCGTGCTCGAGTATTTAACAGATTGGTCGGCCCGATCGTCAGCCGTATCGTCGCATTAGGCGCACTTTTGACTCCGAGATGGGGCCGCTCTAAAGGTCGGTAAGCACAAGGGTCAATCTGGCACTAATGTAGGCAAGTTATGGAAACACGTTCCTTCGCCGAATATCTGCGATCACTCAGTGATGAGGCTTTGCTTACCCTCTTTGCTTTACGCCCTGACTTAGTTTCTCCTGTCCCACCAGAAATATCTTCACTAGGAATTCGCGCTAGTTCTGCACCAAGTTTGGCTCGCGCTGTTGATTCGCTGAACGAGTGGCAGTTTCAAATCCTTGAGGCATGCGCTGCTCTCACCGAACCATTTTCAGAGAAAGCTGTCATTGCCTTAACTGACACATCTGCAAAATTCGTCATACCCCGACTCGTTGACTTGGCACTTATCTACGGAGATTCTCAAGGTTATTGGCTACCAAATTCTTTACGAGAAGTTCTGGGGAATGAACCAGCAGGGCTAGGACCATCGTCCATGGCGAAACTTTCCATGGCAAAACTTGAAGAAGCTCCAGAGTCGTCGAAGAAAATTTTGGAGAGACTCACTTGGGGACCTCCTCGAGGCAGTGTTGGAGATATTCGAAACCCCGGGCCAGGAATTGCATGGCTCCTGAAAGAAAATTTCCTTATTCCATTGGATCAACGCACCGTTGTCCTTCCTCGAGAAGTTGCTCTGCATTTGCGAAGCGGAAAAGTTCATAAGAATCCACAACCAAATCCCCCTCAATTAACGGGATCTGCCATTAAAGAAGCAGTTGTTGATCGTGCGGCTGTTGCAAATATCGCAACAGTGCTTCGCTGGTGTGAAGAAATTCTCAATTTTTGGTCTGAGGAAGCACCAAGTTCTTTGCGCGCAGGTGGACTCGGAGTTAGAGACTTAAAGGCGGCGGCAGAGCACCTTGGGGTAGATGAAAACTGCGCAGCATTTATTGCCGAAATTGTCTTTCTTGCCGGACTTGTAGTCATTGATGCAGACGATCGAATTCTGCCCACCCATACATTTGATTTATGGCTTACTCAAGATCACGAGACTCGATGGAGAACACTCGCTTCATTATGGCTAATTACTTCTCGGGTAAGTGGATTAGTTGGTCGAGCAGATTCAAAAAATATATCCGCGCTTGGTCCAGAGCTTGATCGGGTAAATGCGGCTAGCGCGAGAAGACTGACTCTCGAAATACTTTCCGAAAATCCTTACTTATCTCCAGAGATGAACTCTTTCCTTGCATTAACTAAATGGAGAGCGCCTTCACGACGAAGTTCAACGCTTCAAAGTGAACTTGTGCAATGGACATTGCGTGAGGCCGAGTGGCTAGGCATTACAGGTCAAGGTGCGCTCTCTCGATATGGATCTGCATTCCTTCAAGCAAATGAGAATTTGGGTGTAGCAGAAGACTTACCAAAACCGGTTCACCACATTCTCTTGCAAAGTGATAACACAGCAATCGCACCAGGTCCTTTGGAAATAGAAGTAGCACGAATTCTTGACTCAATTGCAGATATCGAAAGTCGTGGCGGGGCAACCGTTTATCGTTTCAGCGAATCAACTATTCGCCGGGGTCTTGATCATGGCAAGACTGGCGAAGAAATCAAGGAATTTCTACGCAAGACTTCTAAAACACCGATGCCACAACCACTTGAATATTTGATTGCAGATGTTGCAAAAAGACACGGACGGCTTCGCGTTGGAAATACAACCGCTTACATTCGCTGTGAAGATCCAAGCATCATCACTCAGATTCTGAGCGATAGAAAAGTCGAAGGCTTGGGTCTGCGTCGCATTGCACCTGAAGTATTGGTTTGTGATCATGAAGCAAATGAACTCATCGCCACTTTGCGAGAAGCCGGATATATGCCAGCTGCAGAATCTGGATCTGGCATTTTGCTCTCTGGGCTCAAACTGAATCGTGCGAAATCTCGGCCACGTCCACCAAGAATCATTGGTGAAATAGAATCTCCCACACAAGAAACGTTGTCAGCTGCTGTCCGAGCTATTCGTGCTGGTGAGCGCTCAAGTCATAAGCAAACTTCATTAAGAAATGTCGCCGCTAAAGCACTGGGCGCACTTCCACGCACAACCGCAAATGAAACTCTCGAGATCCTTAATAAATTCATCAAAGAACAACGCACCCTTTCCATTGGATATGCCGATAACAACGGATCGGCAACTCATCGCATCATTGACCCGATAAGCATCTCTGCGGGTTCGCTGATTGCTAGAGATCACGGAACAGGCGAGGTCCAGTCATTCAGGATTCCCCGTATTACAGGCGTAGCCCCACTATGAGCACAATGAAGAGAAATACGGCAGAATTCATCGCATGATTACACCTCTAGCGGCCCTCGAAAAACTAGTTCGGTGCGAATCCCCAACTGAAGATTTGCAAGCATGTATCGCGGTAATTAACTTAGCCAGCGAAATTGCAGCGGAAGTTCTTGGTGCACCCGCAACTATCCGCCAAATTGAAGGACGTCCCGTGTTCTGGTGGGGCGATCAAGATCCTGAAATTGTGCTGCTTGCCCACCTAGATACGGTCTGGCCGCACGGATCCTTCACTCCTCTTTGGAGCGTTGAAGGCGATGTGGCTCGCGGTCCCGGAATTTATGACATGAAAGCTGGATTCATTCAGGCTCTTTATGCCATGCAAGGAATCGAAGGTTCGGTTGCATTGATTGCAACTACTGATGAAGAAACCGGTAGCGCAACATCTAAAGAATTCATCAAGGAAATTTCTCGCAAATCGAAAGCGGTCCTAGTGCTAGAAGCCGCTATTGATGGCAAAGTTAAAACTGGTCGAAAAGGAACATCGATGTATAACATCACTGTTCACGGTCGAGCATCACATGCCGGACTAGAACCAGAAAAAGGAATAAACGCGACAGTTGAAATTGCACGATTGGTTTTACAACTCTCTGCTTTAGAAAATGCCGAGCATGGAACCACCGTTGTGCCGACCGTTATGCATTCGGGTAATACTTCAAATACGGTTCCAGATTTAGCAGTCCTTGATGTCGACGCTCGCTCTTTCTTGCAAGCTGACCTCCTCCGCGTGGACAATGCAATTCGCGCATTTGCCACTCAACACCCAGAGGCACGCGTGGAGATTACTGGTGGGCTTAATCGTCCTCCTCTTGAATTAAGTTCGACTAAAGAACTTTATGAGCGCGCGCATAAAGTTGCAGCAAAACTCGGGATGTCTCTCGATCACGCCGCTGTAGGCGGGGCCAGCGACGGAAATTTTGCAGCAGCAGCCGGGGCAAAAGTTCTTGATGGTTTAGGCGCAGTTGGACATGGCGCTCACGCGCATAATGAATGGGCCAGTGTTAGCGCCATTCAAGAACGAACAGAGTTTCTTCACGCATTTTTTTTGGACTTACTTATTGACTGATGGACCACTGATTGTCCAGAGCGATAAGACACTTCTCCTAGATATTGACCACGTTCTTAGCACGGAGTGTCGTCGGGCGATTGCACCATTTGCCGAACTCGAACGCTCTCCAGAACATATTCACACATATCGCCTCACATCACTTGGGCTCTGGAATGCGCGCGCTGCAGGACATGATGCCGAGATGGTTATCGATACTCTCCTTAAATATTCGCGATACGCCGTTCCCCATTCCATTTTGGTTGATGTCGCAGAGACGATGTCTCGTTACGGACGCCTGCGCCTTGAAGCCGATCCCGTACATGGATTGGTATTGATAACAACTGATACCGCAGTTCTAGAAGAAGTAATCAGAGCAAAGAAGATCGCTCCATTGCTAGGAATTCGCATTGATGCAGAAACGATTGCCGTGCACCCAAGCCAACGCGGCCATATTAAACAATCACTTTTGCGCCTTGGTTGGCCGGCAGAAGATTTTGCTGGCTATGTTGACGGCCAGCATCATGAAATTGATTTAGTTCAAAACGGATGGAAAATTCGGCCCTACCAAGAATTAGCTGCAGAAGGATTCTGGCATGGAGGGTCTGGTGTCGTCGTTCTCCCCTGTGGCGCGGGTAAGACGATTGTTGGCGCCGCTGCAATGGCACATGCCAAGGCAACAACACTTATTTTGGTCACAAACACTATTGCTGCAAGACAATGGCGCGAAGAATTATTGCAACGCACTACTTTGAATGAAGATGAAATCGGAGAATATTCAGGGGCAAAGAAAGAGATACGTCCTGTCACAATCGCCACTTATCAAGTCATGACTAAAAAGAAGAATGGTACCTACGCGCACTTAGATCTTTTTGATACCCATGACTGGGGATTAATTATTTATGACGAAGTGCATCTGCTTCCTGAGCCTATTTTCCGATTCACAGCTGATATCCAATCTCGTCGCCGCTTAGGACTCACTGCAACGCTGGTGCGTGAAGATGGACTTGAAGGTGAAGTTTTCTCACTAATTGGTCCAAAACGCTATGACGTTCCTTGGAAAGAGATTGAAGCGCAA
>CAIYRR010000085.1 GCA_903928745.1 uncultured Actinomycetes bacterium
CCTATAAGCATGGTAAGATATGTTAAGGCAGCTGCCTTAATTCCGTCGCATTGTCACGTCGGGTGAACCCGGAAAGAGGGAGAGGAAGGTTGTCTCTCCTTCCCAGATTTACGTTACGAGACACCTCGCGCTTTTCGCGCTGTCGCAAAAGGATGGAACATGTACGGTGAACCGATCACCGTTGAAGGAACAGAACTATTGGCTCGCGCACTCCAACATGAGAGTGATCATTTAGATGGCATCTTGTTTATCGATAAGTTGTCGAAATCAGATCGAAAGAGTGCGATGAAAGAGATTCGTGAGTCCGATTGGTTTGGCGTGGCTTCAGCATCGGGACTTAATCCTCAAGTGAAGGTCTCGCCGCACAGTACCTTCGGCCGGAATCTTTAATGCGTATTGGCGTCGCCGCAACACCAGCGGTTGCGATTCCAACACTCGATTGGCTTCTTAACTCTTCACACGATTTAGCTTTGGTTATTACAAGACCTGATCAAGGCGCTGGTCGGGGTAAAGTCACTACCGAATCTGAAGTTGCTATCTGGGCGAAAGCGCATGGTCTGCCTGTGATCAAGCCTGAGACCGCAATGGATATGAAGAGTGATATTTCAGATTTAGATCTTGTTGTCGTTATTGCTTATGGCGTCTTACTTCCCATAGAGATCATCAATATTCCTCGATATGGATTCATTAATCTACATTTCTCACTATTACCAAAATGGAGAGGTGCGGCCCCTGTTGCACGTGCCATTCTCAATGGAGATCGAGTTTCGGGCGTAACTGTTTTTGCATTAGAAGCTGGAATGGATAGCGGTCCAATCTATGTTCAGAAGGAATTTGCTATAGGTGATCATCAAAATACGGGAGATGTTCTCAAGCAGCTGGCTGATCTTGGTCCGAGCGTTATCTCAGACGCTATTGAATTACTAAACATTGGGAAACTTCCGATACCTCAATCAACGGAGCTACTTTCTTTTGCACCAAAAACGTCTAAAGCCGAGGCGAGGATTCATTGGAATCAGAGTGCACAAGAAGTTGATCGCCACATAAGAGCTTTTACACCTGAGCCCGGATCATGGACTACTTTCCGCGGTCAATCACTAGTAGTGACTGCTGCAGCGGTATCGCAGATGACGCTTTCTAGCCCAGTAGGTACAATCGAAGTTCATTCTGGGGTGTTACATATTTCTTGCGCTGGCGAAAGTTCGCTCGAGATTAAGTCAGTAACTCCATCAGGTAAGAAGAATATGCCTGCATCTTCATGGATAAATGGAGCGCGATTGCAAGAGGGAGAACTTTTTGAGTAACGAACCGAGAAAGTCAGCACGCGCAGGCGTGGACAGTTTCCGCAAACCACGACCCGATGCTTCTCGAGTGCTCTCATTTGAAGTCTTTAGCGAAGTAAATAATGGTGAGGCATACGCGAACTTAATCTTGCCCCGTGCCCTTTCAGATAGCTCGCTCGATCAGCGAGATAGGTCTTTTGTGACCGAGCTTGTTTACGGTGCGCTTCGTATGCAAGGTCGACATGATTGGATTTTGCAGCAGGTGAGTGACCGTCCCTGGAATGAAGTAGATGCAGGCATAGTGAACGTCGCGCGTCTTGGGGTACATCAGCTATTTGAAATGCGAGTACCTACCCATGCCGCAGTATCTGCAACGGTAGAACTTGCTAGAAAAGTTCTCGGTGAATCACGAGCCACTTATGTCAACGCTTTGTTGCGCAAGGTAAGTGCCAAAACGTTAGAGGAATGGCTCTCTCCGTTAGAGGAAATTGAAGATAGCGTTGCGCGACTGGCTGTTCGATATTCACATCCCGAATGGATTGTGTCTGCGTACTTTGATCTTCTTCGAGAATACGACGAAGTAGCACTGGCGCTAGCTGCAAATAACGTTCCCGCGGTTCCAACTTTAGTTTCTTGGCCAGGTCGTTCCACCCAACAAGATCTTGTCGCACTTGGTGGAGCAGCCACGACATATTCTTCCTATGGCGCGTCATCACCTGGAATGCCGGGTGAATTAGATTTAGTACGTACTCGATACGCAGGTGTGCAAGATGAGGGGTCGCAACTTGTCGCGGATGTTTTCTCTAAAGCAGCCTCCCAACAAGATGATTGGCTCGATCTATGTGCCGGACCTGGTGGGAAAGCCGCTTTGGTTTCGAGTATCGCAATGGCCAGTCACAAACAATTCTTCGCAAATGAAATCTCAGCAAGTCGTGCAAATTTAGTGGAGCAAGTTATCGCCCAAGGTGAAGTGTGGGTCGGAGATGGTCGCAAGATTGGTGAACATAATCAGGAATTTGGCGCAGTGATTGCTGATGTTCCGTGCACAGGTATCGGTGCGCTACGTCGACGTCCAGAAGTGCGATGGAGACGAAAAGCCTCCGATCTTGCAGGTCTCTCGCAGTTGCAATCTGAGTTATTAGATAGTGCAATTGGAGTGACTAAACCTGGGGGAGTGATTGCCTACGCGACATGTTCTCCACACATGGCAGAGACTAAAGTTCAAGTGACTTCAGCCTTGAAGCGTCACTCGAATATTCGCCAAATCTCTGTGGCTCCATATCTACCGACGAATTTGAGTGGTGCCACAGTGGGTGAATCCATGCAATTGTGGACACATCGTCACGGCACTGACGCAATGTTCTTGGCACTTTTCGAACGTATTTCCTAGACCGAACTATAGAATCCTTGCATGCCAAGAGAAATTCGAATCACGCCAAGTATCCTCAACGCAAATTTTGACGACCTAACAGGGGAGATTCGGCGTATCGCTGCTGTCTCAGATCTTGTGCATCTAGATGTTATGGACAATATCTTTGTTCCGAACTTCACTTTTGATTTTGCCGCAGCATCTGAAATTATTAAGGAGAGCGCTCTCCCCGTCGACGCGCATCTCATGGTGGCTGATGCCGACACGATTGCTCCGCAGTATGCCGAAATTGGTTGTGCAAGTGTCACTTTGCATGTTGAAGCGACTAAAAATGTTCCGGCAACTTTGCGGGCAATTCGTAGCGCTGGCGCACGCGCTGGTTTGGCTGTTAAACCAGGCACGGATATTTCCGATTACGCAGATGTTGTAGATCTCGTTGATATGTTTTTAATTATGACGGTAGAGCCAGGATTTGGTGGTCAGTCCTTCATGAAAGAGATGATGGAAAAGGTGACCAAGACGAGAAAGATAATTGGAGATCGGCCGATTTGGTTGCAAGTGGATGGTGGCATTTCCCCTGAAACTATCGAGATCGCCACGGAGGCGGGGGCGGACACATTTGTTGCGGGTAGCGCAGTGTTTAGAGCCCCTGACCCAGCGCAAATGGTCGTTACATTGCGCGCTTTAGCAAATGCTGTGAAATAATAGGCACGTTGTTCCGGGGGTCGGTGTAAATCCGAACCGGCGGTCAAAGTCCGCGACCCGATCACATCCAGTGATCGGTTGACTTGGTGAAACTCCAAGACCGACAGTTAAAGTCTGGATAAAGGGACACATTGCTTATGAACGCACCTGCGTTCCTGGGCTTTGAGTGCTTTGCGTTTTACCCCCCTTTTGCATTTCTACGAAAGGGAAAAAATGTCAGTGATCAATTGGTTTCTTAATGAGCAAGTGCATTTTGGTTCGAAAGCTATTTATTGGCGAGAAATAATCGGCGGAACTTTTGGATTAGCAAGCGCCATTCTGGGGATGAGGCGCAGGGTAGCTGCATGGCCGATTGGAATCATTGGAGATGGACTTCTCTTTACTGTTTTTCTAGGAGCTGTTTTCAATCACGGTACCAATACCGCCAATTTCTACGGACAAGCTGGTCGCAATCTTCTTCTGATAATTGTGAGCATCTATGGATGGGTGAGATGGCTCTCTATCCGTTCGGATGACAAAAGCAAGCCGGCTGTTTCGCCTCGATGGACCAATAGAGAAGAGAAACTTTATTTGGTGCCCGCGGTTATTGTCTTCTATCTAATCTCTTATTACATATTCAAAGCTTTAGGTGAATCAGGGTCATGGCTGCGGGTTGATACCTGGATCTTCACAGGGACCGCACTGGCTACATATGGAATGAGTCGAGGATACGTGGAATTTTGGTTGGTATGGATTGCCGTCGATGCTGTGGGTGTGCCTTTTGCCTTCAAGAACGGTTATTACCCAACCGGGACGTTATATGCGATCTACCTCCCATTTGTACTGTGGGGTTTCATATCTTGGCTCAAAATAAGTAAGACAGAGAGGACGCTTCAACACGATAAAGGTGCGTGAGCGTTGCGTCTTTGGCGATAAACTTCGGTCATGAAAACATTCGAGGACCTCTGGGTGCAATTGCAAGTAATCGCGCGAGAGCGCCCAGAGGGTTCTGGAACCGTTCGTCTGCTCGATAGTGGCGTGCACGCAATCGGCAAGAAAGTGCTCGAAGAGGCGGGCGAGGTGTGGATTGCTGCCGAATATCAGGACGATGCAGCCTTAGCAGAAGAAATTAGTCAATTGCTCTACAACATTCAAACGTTAATGGTGGCGCGCAATATTTCCATGAAAGATGTTTACAACTTCCTCTAATCCTTAGGAGATCCATGTTACGTATAGCGATCCCGAACAAGGGTTCACTTTCTGAATCAGCAACGCAGATACTCAAAGAAGCTGGTTATCGCCAACGCAGCGATATGCGAGACCTTGTCCTTCTTGATCCAGAAAATGACGTTGAATTTTATTATTTACGTCCTCGGGATATTGCGCTCTATGTAGGCTCAGGTGAGTTAGAAGCAGGTATTACTGGTCGCGATCTACTTATTGATTCTGAAGCCGCCGCAGATGAAATTATCAATTTGGATTTTGGTCAATCTACTTTTCGCTTTGCAGCTAGCCAGGATCGTGATTGGCAAGTCAAAGATATTGCTGGAAAACGAGTGGCAACGGCCTATCCAGGTTTAGTTTCAAATTACTTAACAAAGATCGGAATTTCGGCCACAGTCGTGCGATTAGACGGAGCGGTTGAAAGTAGCGTGCGCCTAGGCGTTGCTGATGTGATTGCTGATGTTGTTAGCACCGGCGGGACTTTGCGACAGGCGGGACTTAAGGTTTTTGGTGATCCTCTATTAACCAGCGAAGCTGTTCTCATCCATCGCACAGGCAATACCATTCCCGCGCAACTGGAAATCTTAGTTCGACGATTGCAAGGCGTTGTTACAGCAAGGCAATACGTACTTCTTGATTACGATGTTCCTTCTGCAAATCTAGCTAGCGCTTGCGCAATTACTCCAGGACTCGAGTCACCTACGATTTCTCCTTTGCAAAAGGAGGGATGGATGGCGGTTCGGGCCATGGTGCTGCGTAAAGATACAAACCGTTTGATGGATGAGCTATGGGCACTTGGAGCTAGAGGAATTTTGGTGACAGATATTCACGCCTGCAGGCTTTGATTATCTGCTTCCTCGACATCTTCGCGCGCAATTCCCATTAAATAAAGTACAGAATCTAGGTACGGCGCAGAAACTGCGCTATCGGCAGCAGCGCGCACCGCTGGTTTCGCGTTGAATGCAATGCCTAAACCTGCAGCTGTAATCATGTCTAAGTCATTAGCACCGTCGCCTATTGCAATCGTTTGTTCCATAGCGACTCCCACCTGGGCTGCATATTCTCGCAATGCAACAGCCTTTGCAGGTCGGTCGATAATTGGTCCAATCAGATTGCCCGTGAGAAATCCATCGACAACTTCTAGCGAATTGGCTCGATAAAGCTCGATCCCTAATTCTTTGATCAGAGGCTCAATGACTTCTATGAATCCACCCGACACGATTGCGACGGTGTGACCGAGTCTTTGCAGGGTTCGTATCAGGGTTCGCGCCCCTGGTGTAAGGGAGATTTCAGATCGAACATCTTCCAGGACAGAGGAAGGCAAACCCTTTAGTAGTGAGACTCTTTTGCGAAGAGAAGCTTCAAAATCAATCTCTCCACGCATTGCAGATGCGGTGATTTCAATAACCTCTTGCGCGACGCCCGCTTTTGCCGCGAGAAGTTCAATAACTTCCTGGGCAATGAGCGTTGAATCAACATCCATCAGAACGAGTTTCTTAGCCCATCGCATAAGACCGCCCTCTTGAACGGCAAGGTCTACGCCATATTTAGTGGAAACAGCGGACAGCGATGCATGCAGTTCGCTTTGAGAAGCGGAGGAAACTACGAATTCAACTGCAGTGATTGGATAAGAAGCGGTCCGATGAATTCGTTCGATATTTGCGCCATGTTCGGTCATTGCCCCTGCCAATGCCGCAACCGCATCGGGTCTGAGCGGATTTGCTAGAGCAACAACATGTATGAGACCAGACTTGGCCGCGATTGAATCTGGCGCAATTGCCGAGAAAGAGACGGCGATATCAACACCCAACTGGGCAGCACACGCATTCAAATCTTCTTCAATGGCGCCAGCATGATCTTTATTGAGCCCGATAAGAGCTGTCAAGATTAAGCGCTCACGGATGACCACTTGTTCGATGTCGATGATTGTCACAGCAAAAGGGGAGAGCGTCGTAAAAAGACTCTGCGTAATTCCAGGAGTATCTACGCCTGAAAGAAGTATGAGGCCAGTGAAGGTTTCTTGTGCCATTGGCTCAGATTATCGTGAAAATGCAGAAGCGTGAGCACAAAAGCCAGTATCTTGTACCCACTTATGAATGCACGAAAAGTTCTAGCCATCAACAACGTCTCGGTGCAGCGCGGGGACCGCGTCATTCTTGGACCTTTGGATTTCTCTGTCACCGAAGGCGAACGTTGGGTGATTTTGGGACCAAATGGTGCTGGTAAATCCACGTTATTGAAACTTATGGCGGCGATGAGTTTTCCCACTACGGGAAATGTAGAAATCCTCGGAGAAATCCTCGGCAAAGTTGATGTTTTCGAACTTCGGCCTCGTGTTGGTTTTTGCAGTGCATTGCTCGCCGAAAATATTCCCGAAGATGAGCTAGTTCGCGATGTCGTCCTCACCGCTGCCTACGCAATTCTTGGTCGCTGGAATGAGGATTATGACCTCTGGGACGAATCTCGCGCGGTTGCCCTCCTGACTACTTTCGGCGTGAGGGATTTGAAAGATCGCCAATTTGGAACTCTCAGCGAAGGGGAGCGAAAGAGAGTTCAAATCTGCCGAGCTCTTATGGCTGACCCAGAAGTGTTACTACTTGATGAACCCGCTGCCGGCTTGGATCTTGGAGGACGCGAGGATTTACTTGCAAGGTTTGCGAATTTCTCAAATGATCCACATGCCCCAGCAACCATTTTAGTAACACACCACATTGAGGAAATTCCTGCGGGCACCACGCACGCCTTACTTATCAAGGATGGCTCTATTGCGGTTTCGGGACCCGTTGATGAGGTTATAACGAGTGAACATGTCTCTGCTGTTTTTGGATTGCCGATTACCGTGACAAAAGAGGGTGCACGTTTCTTTGCTCGTGCAATGTAAATAGGGCCCGAAACGTTTTCACGTCTCAGGCCCTATCGTTTAAATTATCTTGTTAGCCAACCCAAGTATTGATTGGGCCCGTCAAGAAGTAGACAATAAAGAGAACCGTTACAAGTGATAGCAACGGATGAATCTCTTTACGGCGACCCTGTACGAGTCGAATCAGGACGTGGGAAACGAAACCTGCACCAATACCTACCGAGATGCTGTAAGTGAATGGCATCAAGATAATTGTGAGAAATGCCGGAATCGCTATTCCGAGATCTTCCCAATCGATTCCCTTGATTTGAGTCATCATCAAGAAACCTACGATGACAAGTGCGGGAGTAGCGGCTTCGTACGGAATAACAGCAACCAACGGTGCGAGGAAAGTGGTGAGCAAGAAACAAACACCAGTTACTACTGATGCAAGTCCTGTTCGGGCACCTTCACCTACACCCGATGCTGATTCGATGTAGGAAGTGTTAGAGGAGATGCTTGCAGCACCGCCTGCTACTGCGGCAATAGAGTCAACGAGCAAGATCTGTTCAGTCTTAGGAATGTTTCCCTGACCATCAACGAGTCCTGCTTCATGGGCGATAGCTGTCACTGTTCCGACTGTGTCAAAGAAGTCAGAGAGCAGAAGAGTGAAAACTAATAAAATCGCGGAGATCGCAGAGACCTTGCTAAATGAACCTAGAAGGTTGAAATGTCCAAGCAATCCGAAATCTGGAGTTGCTACAACCTTGGAAGGAACAGCAGGAACGTTGAGTCCCCATCCCTTTGGATTCACCTTATCTGGCGCGATGAAGTTTGGTCCGATTTTGAAAGCGGATTCAATAGCAACAGCAGCAACAGTTGCCATGACAATTCCGATAAGCAGCGCGCCCTTAACTTTTTTGACAAGGAGAGCGATCATCAGGAATAGACCAAATGCAAAGACGATGATTGGCCAACCAACCAGCGTTCCGCCATCGCCAAGAGTTACAGGAACTGGTCCTTGACTCGTGCGACGAACGAAACCTGAATCGACAAGGCCGATGAGTGCGATAAAGAGACCGATACCGACTGAGATCGCGATCTTGAGTTGTTGAGGCACCGCTTTAAATACTGCTGTTCGAAACCCGGTGAGAACGAGAACTGTGATGATCAACCCTTCAAGAACGATCAATCCCATAGCGTCCGCCCAGGACATCTTCGATGCAATACCTACAGCGACGAATGTGTTAAGACCTAATCCAGTTGCAAGCGCCAATGGGAAGTTTGCAACAACCCCCATCAAGATTGTGAGAACGCCAGCAACAAGAGCAGTGGCTGCAGCGATCATCGCAAGATTTGGATGACTGCCATCACCGCCTAGAAATTTTCCATCGCCATCTTTTGCTAAACCGATAATCAATGGATTGAGTGCCACGATGTAGGCCATTGTGAAGAATGTGACGATGCCGCCTCGAACTTCTCGTCCTACAGTCGAGCCACGTTGCGATATTTTAAAGAAGCTATCGAGCATGACTTTCCCCTTACTGTTTTGGTATCGGGGGTGTTTGCGACCCCGTGTGGCATCACGGCCCACAAACCGGAGGAAGATGAGGGGGACGCTACCCGTCCAACTTTGTTACTGGCGGGTAAGGCGGGCGAGGATTCCGCACGAAATTGCAATTGATTGCCCGATTAGGGCGGCAAAGAGGGCTGTACCTAAGCCGATTCGCCCACCTAGGAGGCCGCCTGTGACGAGAACAATCACTTCGATCACCAAACGAACCCGTCCAACTCGAATCCCACTCCTATGGTGAATACCTGTCATTAAGCCATCGCGAGGCCCAGGACCTAGTCCGCAAGTGATGTAAAGAGTCGAGGCAATTCCTACACAACCAATACCAATCAGTGCAAAGCACACTCCTGAGACAAGGCCGTGTTGCAAAGGAATCCGATCAACGGCCATTTGGAGGACGAGGGCGATAACGATGATGTTGAGAAGAGTTCCAAAACCAGGACGCTCTCGCAGCGGAATCCATAAAAGAAGTACGGCAACGCTAATGAAGAAAGTTGCCCAGCCCAGAGATAGCCCGGTTTTTAGCGAAATCCCTTGGGAAAACACGACCCAAGGCGAGTTACCTATATGAGATTGCACAAGGAAAGCTTCACCGAGTCCAAAGAGTGCAAGACCTAATGTCAAGATTGCAACGCGCAATGGCGAAAGATCCCAACGATGAGATGCATGCCACGGGGTGGTGGGGATTGTTTTATGAGGTCGCAACCAATGAATCATGGATTGGTAGAGATTTCGCTCTGATGACATTTCGAGAGGATACCCCACCCTCTTACTCTCGTGTATGAAGTGGTTCCGATAGCATTGCAAACCTTATGGACCTCTCATACACGCAAGCGATAGTCACCGGCTTTATCCAAGGAATTACCGAACTCTTTCCAGTATCTAGTTTGGGACATGCTGTCTTGGTCCCGGCTTGGGTGGGTGGATCGTGGAAAGCCCTTACTACTGATGCAAATTCGCCTTACTTGATTATCACCATTGCTTTGCATTGTGCCAGCGCTTTGGCATTGCTATGGATTTTCCGTAAGAGATGGATAGGTCTTATCGGAGGCGGCATCAAGTCTTTGCAAAAGAAACCGACGCCTGAGGGTTCACTTTTTTGGCGAGTGGTCCTGGGAACTATTCCCGTCGCGGTGCTTGGGCTAATCTTCGAAAAATCTTTGCGCGAACTATTTTCAAAGCCTCTTGCATCTGCAGCATTTCTTACTGTCAATGGATGCATTCTTATCTTGGCCGAAAAGTTTTCTCGCAAAGTAAGAAATGCGGAATCTATCGAACAAGAAGATTCAGAAATTCTCAGCAGGGTTTCGCCCAAGGTCGCACTCACTATCGGTCTGGGTCAATCATTAGCTCTCTTTGCTGGTATCAGCCGTTTTGGCGTCACAATGAGTGCGGGGCTAGTACGTGGACTTTCGCATAAAGCTGCTTCGGATTTTGCCTTTCTTCTTGCGTTGCCGGTTATTTTGGGCACATCGATTGTTAAATTGCCCAAACTATTCGCACCCGAGTATTCGCACTTGATGGGTCCGATCATTGCAGGTTCGATCACCTCTTTCATATTCACTTACGCATCGGTTACTTTCTTGGTGAAGTGGTTTAAGACGCGCACTCTCTATCCCTTTGCCATCTATTGCCTCATAGTGGGAGTGGCCTCAATAGTTAGGTTTGCATAATGTTTCCGGGCATTGGAACCGTTATCAATGTTGTCACCATAATTGCAGGCGCTGGATTCGGTGTTCTTGTTGGATCGAAAATGCCTTCCCGAACCCGCGAACTTCTTACGGATGTTCTGGGTTTAACGACAATTCTTGGGGCCGCAGGTGCGCTCTTTAGTTTATGGTCCAAGCGATATGTATCCGCGCTCCCAACAGGTTGGAGTCTTCTCACAGTTCTCAGTGCGCTGCTGATTGGTGGACTCATCGGTTCCACCGCGCGCCTTGAGGATCGACTCAATGGAGTAGGAGAAACACTTCGCATTCGTTTTCGTGCCTCCCATGAGAGCACATTCGTAGAAGGTTTTGTTTCGGCATCATTGCTCTTTGCGATTGGGCCACTTGCGATTCTCGGAAGCATCAGCGACGGTATGTCTACCGGTATTAATCAATTGCTCTTAAAGAGTTCGCTGGACTTCTTTGCGGCGATGGCATTTGCTGCATCTTTGGGTTGGGGAGTGGCGGTTTCGGCTCTTCCTGTTGGTATCTACCAGGGATTCTGGACCGTAATCGGTATTGGACTCGGAAGTATTTTGACGGGTTATCAAGTGGATGCGATGACAGCTACCGGTGGAGTCATGCTTGTTTGTATTGGTCTTAAATTACTTAAGATTCGAGATATCGCTGTCGGCAATTTGTTACCAGCATTAGCGGCAGCCCCACTGCTTGCATGGGGACTACACACCTTCGTCTAATTGTTGCTAGATAGTTTTTGCGTCAATAACGAAACGGTATTTTACATCGCTCGCCACAGTTCGCTCGTAAGCAGTGTTTACGTAATCGGCGTTGATAACTTCCACATCACTTGTGATGTTGTGTGTTCCACAGAAATCCAACATCTCTTGCATTTGGGGGATTCCGCCGATCATTGAACCAGCCATAGAACGACGTGCGCCAAGAAGAGTTCCCGCATGGACTGCATATGGTTTTCCTGGAAGGCCAATAACAACCAACGTTCCATCCAACTTCAGCAGATTTAGGTAGAGGTTGATATCAAGTTCAGCTGAAACAGTATTGAGAATAAGATCGAATGTTCCAGATAACTCCTTGAGATTCTTTGGGTCCTTCGTTACAACAAAATGGTGTGCGCCCATCGCTTGAGCATCGGCTTCTTTGCTCGGAGAATGTGAGAAAACGGTGACATCAGCGCCAAGTGCGGCAGCAAACTTCACACCCATGTGTCCAAGTCCGCCCAGACCCATGACACCAACCTTCATGCCTGGCTTTGCTCCCCAATGTTTCAAGGGGGAGTAGAGAGTAATTCCGGCACAGAGAAGCGGTGCGACGCCAGCCATATCTAAATTTTCGGGAACATGAACCGCATAATCTTGATCGATTACAAAGAGATTTGAATATCCACCTTGAGCAACTGTCACGCCATCGCGTTCTAACTGGTTGTAAGTTCCGGTCATCCCGTCAGTGCAATATTGTTGAAGACCACGAAGACAGTTTTCGCAGGTTCTACATGAATCGACGAATACGCCAACTCCAATGCGATCGCCCACAGCGAATTTAGTGACGGCCGGTCCTATTTCGCGAACAAAACCTACGATTTCGTGTCCTGGGACCATGGGAAATAGCGCAGGACCCCACTCTTCGCGAGCTTGATGAATATCTGAGTGGCAGATCCCGGCGTAGGTGATGTCGAGTGCGACGTCGCCTGGGCGTAAATCGCGACGATCAAATTCCCATGGCACCAA
>CAIYRR010000086.1 GCA_903928745.1 uncultured Actinomycetes bacterium
ATTGGTGCAACTAACGTAGATTCAACTGCTCCTGCAGCCACAACAGTTAGCATCTCTGGTGCTGGTGCTGTCGGACTTCAGAGCAATGGAACTGGAACAGATCGCGGAACTTCCGTAACTGTTGCAGCGGCAACCACTGCAACTCCAGTCTTTGCTGTATACGCTAATGGAGCAACTGGCACTGGAACAATCACAATTACTGTTGGTACCACTGTAGTTGCAACCAAGACAGTTACATTCTATGGAGCAGCTACTAAGTTGGTTCATGACACAGCTAACGAAACCGCAGCAGATGCATCACCAACTTACATTGGTGTACTTGGAACAGGTTCATACTTGTTCATCGGTCAAGATGCGCTCGGTAACACTGCAGCACCAATCACTTCAAACCTTACGGTTGCAAGTGGTTCACCACTAATCGCAAGCGTTGCAGCTGTTAATGGCTTGGTTACAGTTACAGGTATTGCTGAAGGTACTTCAGTTATCACCGTCAGCAATGGCGCGTTGACAACTGCTGGTGTTCTTTCAACAACCTTCACAGTTACTGTTACTAAGACAACTGCAGCGACTGTTGCTCTGTCATTCGACAAGGCTTCATACGCTCCAGGCGAGAAGATGGTTCTTACTGTTTCAGCTAAGACATCAACCGGCACAGCAGTAGCAGATGGAACACGTACAGTGTTCACAGCTGTTCCAACATCCAACGTATCTCTACAAGGCTTCCCAACATGGGCAACAACTGTTGCTCTCGTTGGCGGAGTTAAGACATACACAATGTATGCACCATTGCTAGCTGGAGACGTCACTGTTTCTGCTACTGACAACACAACAGCTGCAGTTGCAATTTCAGCAACAGCAACTATTTCTGGTGGAGATGCCGCAGCAGCACTTGATGCAGCTAACGAAGCAACAGATGCAGCTAACTACGCTGCTGATGCTGCTGATGCTGCAACAACAGCTGCAGAAGAAGCAACAGCTGCTGCAAACGCAGCTGGTGATGCAGCAACAGCTGCTCAAGCTTCAGCAGATGCAGCTCTTGCTGCTGTTACAGATCTCGGTCTTAAGGTAACTGGTTTGATCTCAGCACTTCGTGCACAGATCACATCATTGACCAACTTGATCGTTAAGATCCAGAAGAAGGTAAAGGCCTAATTCGAGGGAAACCTTGAGTTAGTACTTAACTAACTAGTTCAAAACCCCGCTCCTGCTAACGCAGGGGCGGGGTTTTGGCATTTCAAAGAAGTGTTAATGAGGTGTATTTAGAGACGTGACACTTTAGACTCTGGGGCATGCGAGCAGTGAGGGATGTGCAAATAGCGGATTCTCGCGCTGGGCAGATACGGCCATTGATTCTTGTGGCTGGGTTTGTTACTACATTGATTGTCTGGATTCCTTTGTATGACCCAATAAATATGCCAAAGATGGTTATGTTGGTATTGCTATCGGCATGGGTGTTGGGGTCTGTGCTAATTGCGCTGGCAACAATCGGAGCTAAAGGATTCACGCTGGGATACTGGGCGTCGATAGCTTTTATGGCAGGAATATTATTGGCTGGCATTTTGACTGATGTTAAGTACACCGCCTTTTATGGGGCTATTTATCGCAACAACGGTGCATTCTCCTACTTTGCCCTAGCGCTACTTTCTCTAGCTTCTATGATCTATTTTCGATTAAGAGATTTACAAGGCGTTCGCATTGCCTTCTTTGCTGTGGGTTTATTAATGACAGGATATGGCTTGGTCCAGATTGCTGGACAGGATCCAATTCATTGGGTGGTTACTTATACGCCAGTGATGGGCACTCTAGGCAATCCCGACTTCATGTCAGCGCTATTAGGCATATGCGCGATAGCGATGATGTGGGTTCTTGCAGTAGAAAAGAATAACTTAGTCAGAATTGGCGCTGCAGTATTGATGTTGCTGGAAATTTACGTCACCAAGAAGACCGGTTCTTTCCAAGGATTATTGATTATCGCAATAGGTTTCGCACTTGTTGGTGTTGTCAAAGGTTGGCAATGGAAGAAAAGCGCAGGTTATGGCGCAATCGGTATTGCTTTTGTTGGTTCGATTCCAGTACTTATGGGATTTGCAAATGTGGGACCACTTGCATCTCGTGTATATCGTGGGTCCTTGCAGAACCGGTTTGATTATTGGCATGCAGCGATAAATATGTTTAAGGCACATCCATTTGCAGGTGTGGGTCTAGATCGTTTTAGGGATAGCTATGCCCAGTATTCGGTCCAGCATCAAGTGGTGCAGGGGCAGATGACTGATAACGCACATAACGTTTTTATGCAGTTGCTGGCAACAGGTGGGTTGATTGTTGTTGTGCCATATGTATTTTTGCTAGTCGTAATTCTGCGGAGTGCGATACGCGGGATTCTGCAAAGCAGTGGGATTGTGCAGTTAAACCTTGTGGGGCTTTTTGCTATTTGGTTTGCACTGTTGCTGGATTCATTCATTGCCATTGATAATCTGGGTGTCACAGTCTGGTTCTGGATTACTGGTGGAATTTTGTATGGAGTCTCATGTGAAAGTTTGAGAACAGTTTCGATGGATGCGAGTGAAACAAGTCAATCTCATCAGGGCAAAGGTAGATCTGGAAAGCCAGGAAAGATTGCAAATAGGGGTAGATCAGCACTGAAGTCTGGAGATAGTAATTCCAATTTATTAACGCCTGTGATCTCATTGGTCCTTGTTTTAGTTGCCTTTGTCGCCATGGTCCCTGCGTGGAATCAATCGAGGGATTTGCAAAGTTTCAAGATGAATTCCAGTACCTTTGATCGAACTGGGTACTTGAAGACACTAGGCGAATATGGTGCGCAGCATTCAAGCAATGTGCATTTAGTGACAATGTTGAGCGATCTTGCGCTTTCTTTGGGGTATCCACCTCTTGCTTTGACGTTAAGCAAGGAAGTATTAACCAAAGACCCACGGTCATACTCAGGTAATTACATCAGCGCGCAGGCAAGTGAGGCGAATAAGGATTTGGTGGGTGCCATACCGTATCGAGTGCATTTGTTGACTCTTGATCCTTGGAGCACTGCAAATATGCTTGCCCTCGTGAAAGACTACTTGGCAGCTAATGATTTAGTTCATGCGAAGGAAATATCAGCAAAGATAACTGCACTAAATCCATCCAGTGAAGACGCGAAAACGGCAGCGGGGTTAGTACATGGCTAAAGAGTCCACCATTAAATCTATAGATCAAATTGGGTCGATACGTCGGTTAGTTCTATTTGCTGGCATTTCTACAACCATGATGGTTTATACGACCCTCTCTGATCCGATCAATTTGCCGAAAATGTTTGTTCTTGTTGTCCTTGCTGCTTGGGTGTTGGGAGGCACTGCCTCCGTTGTTATCGCAGGTAAGGGGAAATATTGGGGCATTGGTCAGTGGTCGGTAATTGCATTTATTGTGGGCTTATTCCTGGTTACCTTATTAACTGATGATAAATACGAAGCATTCTTTGGCGCTATTCAACGCAATGATGGGGCGCTCTCCTACTTCGCATTGGCAGTGCTCACCTTTGCGGGAATGTCATTCTTTGGTGTTGCAAATACCAAATTGGTTCGTGGCGCGTTCCTAGTTGTTGGTGGATTTCTCACCTTTTATGGGCTGATACAAATCAGTGGTCATGATCCGATGCCATGGATATTGGTATATGGGCCAGTGATTGGGACTTTGGGTAACCCGGACTTTGTTTCTGGTTTGTTGGGTGTTGCGAGCATCGCAACGCTGTGGATTCTCTTTGTGCAGCGAGAACTCACTTATCGAATTAGCGCTTCAGTGTTTCTACTTCTTGAACTATTTATTATTGGCAAGACGGGATCCATTCAGGGATATATCGGTCTTGGCGCAGGATTGACTTTGCTTGCTATAGCAAGGCTTTGGCAGTTGCAGAAGAAAATAGGTATTGCGGCCTTCTCTGTCGCTGGCTTAGGCGGAGTCTTGATGTTGTTGGGCTTGCTTAATAAAGGACCTTTGGCATCACGGCTTTACCAAACAACTTTACGAAACCGTCTTGATTATTGGCATGCGGCGTGGAATATGTTTAGCGCTCACCCCATAACTGGTGTTGGCTTCGAGCGATTTGGTGAGTACTACTTTAGATATGCCCCTGTTGTTCAGATTGTTCCTGGGCAGGCAACGAATAATGCGCACAATGTTTTTATGCAATTTCTTGCTACTGGTGGATTGCTGATCATGGTGCCCTACATATTCTTGTTGGGTGTTATTGCTTGGACTGCATTCAGAGGTGTCTTGGCCTCACGTGGTGAAGTACAGATAGGCGTTGTCGCACTTTCATCTATTTGGGTTGCTTTACTACTTGTTTCCACGATCTCTATTGACAACTTGGGTGTTGCTGTTTGGTTCTGGATAAGTGGTGGCGTTCTTTATGCGGTTTCGCGCGATGTATTAGGTAAAGGGCCAGTTGATACTGAGGTTGCCGGCGGCGGGGGAAAGAAAGCGAGACAGACCACGAGCGAAAGCTCCAATTTGGTAGCGCCAATCGCCTCACTTGCTGCAGTAGTTATTGCACTTGTCATTGTGGTCCCTGTTTGGAAGGGTTCTGCGGATCTAGCAAGACTTGCTCAAAATAGAGATGGATTGCGTCAACCTGAATACATTGCTCAGGTAAAAGTCTTAGCAAAGTCCGCAACTAAGAATGTGCAAAGTATGGTGACGCTTTCGAATTTGGCATGGAATGCAGGGGATCCAGAATTAGCGCTGACTTTGGCAAAGCAAGCACAAGCTAAGGATCCACATTCTTATTACGGATATCAATTCATTGTTCAGGCCGCAGAAACCTTAGGCAGATATTCAGAGGCGCTTGCTGCAAGAAAGCAAATGTTGGTTATCTATCCACGTGAGAAAGCAAACATGTTGGGCATCATGAAGAATTATTCGCAGTTGAAAGATTCAACTAATGAGTTATCTGCGGCAGACGCTGTCATAGCGACCTTCCCAACATCAGGTGTTGAAGATGTTGCTGGACAGTATGAATCCATGAAGGATTATCCAAAAGCTATTACTTATCGAGTTCGTGCATTAAAGGCTGATTCGAAGAATCCTGCCAAGATGATTTCCTTGATTAGCGATTACATGCAGGCGGGCAATACTTCAGCAGCACGTTCGGTTGCATCACAGGTCTCAGCTGTTGATCCAGAGAGTTTGAATGAATCAACGGCTTATGAACTTACATTGCAGTTTGGTCTTGCAGTGAGGGGCCAACTTAAGGCGCTCAGTGTTGATCCGAAGAATGCAGGGCGCATCTTGGCGTTAATCAACGACTATGCCAGGGCCGGGAAGATGGCTGAGGCAACTGCGCTGATTCCTCGTGTTGCTAGTTTGGATCCAAGTGGTGGGGCAGAGGCGGTTGCCTTTGAGTACACAAGCCAGTGGGCAAAGGCGTTGCCATTTAGGCAATCGCAGGCTGATAAGAATCCAAATGATGCAGGGACTTTGTTGGCACTGGCTACCGACTACGCCAAATTGGGTCAGATGGATAAGGCAAAGCCTTTGATAGATCGAATTCAGCAAGTAAAACCAGGAAGCGATGAGGCCAAGGCGGCTCTGGCGCTGACCAAAGGATAGGGTTCTCATATGTCAGATCGTGGAAAAACCGTAGCAATTATTGGCCAGGGATACGTGGGATTGCCTTTGGCAATGGCTGCGGTGGATGCTGGGTGGAGCGTCATTGGGGTTGAGAACTCCAGGGCCAAATATGAGGGGATTGCTGCAGGAGTGAGTCCTGTGGAGGATGTTTCCTCTGACTTGGTTAAGGGTGCAATGGCCGCGGGTAAGTATCGGATTACCAATGATGTGAGCGATGTTGCTGATGCATCCATTGTTGTGATCTGTGTGCCAACTCCATTAAATGATGCACGCGAACCTGACTTAGCGATTCTTGAATCAGCTGTTTCTGGGATTGCGCCATATTTGGTCAACGGTACTTTGGTGATTAGTGAGTCAACCTCATACCCAGGCACGGTGCGCGATGTTGTTGCGCCGATGATTGAGCGATTGAAGTCATCTTCTGATGTGGCCATTGATGTTGCAGCTGCTCCAGAGCGTGTGAACCCTGGTGATGTGAAGTACCACCAGAAGAACACACCAAGACTGGTTGGCGGTTTGGATGCTGTCTCAACCAAACGCGCTGTGGATTTCTATAACACTATTTGCGATGAGGTTGTACAGGTATCACAACCTGAGGTGGCAGAGACTGCCAAGTTATTGGAGAACACATTTAGATTAGTGAATATTGCACTGGTCAATCAGTTGGCGCAGTTGTGCGCAGATCAAAATATCAATGTGCACGAAGTCATTGATGCGGCAGCAACCAAGCCTTATGGATACATGAAGTTCACACCTAGTGTTGGCGTTGGCGGACACTGTATTCCTGTTGACCCAATGTATCTGTCATGGTGGGCAGAGAAGAATGGTTCTAAGGCCACAATTATTGATGAATCAGATGCTATTAACTTGGGTATGCCGATTTACGTGTCAAAGCGCGTGCGCGAATTAATTCCTGCATCTGCAAAGACAAAGCGCGTCCTAATTATGGGTGTGGCTTACAAGCCTGGTGTTTCTGATGTTCGCGAAACTCCTGCAACATCATTGCGCGATGACTTAATTGCACAAGGGTGTGAAGTCGGCTGGTTAGATCCCCTTGTTTCTGAGTGGGAAGGGCTAACTCCAGTGAGCGTGGATTGGGAATGCGACGCAGCAGTTGTTGCTACGGCCCAGCCAGGGATGCCTGTTGCGGCTATTGCTGGACGTGGGGTTCCGGTGCTCGATTGCACGGGGTCTTTCGCTCATCTAGAGAACGTGACGCGGCTTTAATTCTTTCTTGCTGAACTATTTCTTTAGGTACTCAACCAAGTCTTTGATGATTGTTTCAAGGTTGCGTGTGGGTACCCAACCGGTGAGTGCTTTGATACGAGTGATGTTTGGGACGCGACGTTCCATATCCTCAAAGCCAGGTGCGTAGGCTTCTTCATAGCTCATGTGAACGATCTTGCTGCTGGATCCGGTGATCTCAATAACTTTCTTAGCTAAATCGTTGATGGAGATCTCACCACTGTTGCCGATGTTGACGACTGTGCCGATAGTTTTTTCAGATGAGGTGACTTGAATCAGCGCTTCGACAACGTCATAGACATGGCCAAAGCAGCGAGTTTGTGTGCCAGCGCCGTAGATGGTGATGTCTTCATTGGCTAGCGCTGATGCAACAAAACGTGGGACAACCATTCCGTAGGCACCAAGTTGGCGAGGTCCGACAGTGTTAAAGAATCGGACGATGCGTACTTGCAAATTCTTCTCTTGAAAATAGGCAAAGGCTAATGTTTCATCAATTGCTTTTGCTTGTGAGTACGACCAGCGCAATGTAAGAGGTGATCCCATGAAACGATCATCATCTTCACTGAGTGAATCGGCGATGTTCTTTCCATAAACTTCAGAACTACTGGCAATGAGAACTTGCTTCTTATATTTATCTGCGGCCTCGAGAACATGCTCGGTGCCACGGATGTTGGTCATCAAAGAATCAAGAGGATGTTCCAAGATATTAAAGACGCCAACTGCTGCAGCAAGGTGATAAGTGAAGTCGGCTTCGGCCACTAACTTCTCAACAAGGCCGCCATCCATGATGGAACCTTCAACAAAGGTGAGCTTGCCAGTGGCTTGGGCGGCGGTGAGGTTCTCCATCCGGCCCGTGGCTAAGTTGTCCAAGATCGTGACGCTGTGGCCATCGGCAATGAGGCGGTCGGTGAGGTGTGAACCGATAAAACCGGCCCCACCAGTGACTAATACGCGCATGGGGCCAGCATATTGCCTCACGGGGCTGACTTTGGGACGCTCAAGGCGGGGGCTAAGGCTACGCACATATAACTCCCAGGATCGTAGGGTTATCTTTGCTCATGAGCCAAAACGCGCGCCACAGCAATGAGAAGCAATCCGGTGGTGTCGATTGGGCCGCACTTCTAACTGGCCTGGGACTTGGCGTCACTATCGCGATGCAGCTGACTACTTTGCAACGCTCGGACATTTCATCGGTGTATTCAAGTATCAATTCTTTCTCGCGATTGTGCGCACTTGTTGGTACTTATTTCTCACTTCTTGGAATCTTCTTGGTCGCACGTATTCCGTGGGTTGAACGCGGTGTCGGTCATGATCGATTAATTACCTGGCATCGCAAGTTGGGGCCATACGCGCTCTTTCTCGTTGGATTTCATGTTCTCTTTGTAGTTCTTGGATATGCAGGACAAGATCAGATCCCTTTGTACCTAGAATTTTGGCGCGTGCTCACGCAGTATCCGTGGATGTGGGCAGGGCTTGTTGGATTTATTTTCATGATGATGGCGGGTATCACTTCTTATAAGAAAGCCCGCGCGAAAATGAGTTACGAAACTTGGTGGCTTGTTCATATCTATATGTATTTGGCAATCGCACTTTCCTTTATGCACCAAGTTCTTAACGGTCCAATGTTTATCGGGCACCCACTCAATCGCATGTATTGGACAGGGCTTTACATTGCCATGTCGCTGAGTATTTTGATTTGGCGTATCGGTATTCCTGTTGTTCGCTCAATGCGCCATAACCTAAAAGTTGATCGCGTTGTTATTGAAGGCCCAGGAGTTATCTCTGTCATCATGCGTGGGCGCAAACTCAGATCTCTTGCAGCCGAAGGCGGACAGTTCTTTGGTTGGCGCTTCTTCGCTCGTAATCATTTGTTGATGTCGCACCCTTATTCTTTATCGGCTGCGCCAACAGAACATCTCTTGCGCATTACAGTAAAAGATCTTGGCGATCACTCGCGCTCTCTTGCGTATTTGAAACCAGGTACGCGCGTATTTGTTGAAGGCCCTTATGGCGCCTTTACTGCGGGTAGATCATCACGCCCTCACGTTGTTCTTGTCGGCGGCGGCGTAGGTATAACACCTATTCGCGCAATCATGGAAGAGTTTCGCGATGGTGTTCAGATGGATGTTATTTATCGTGCATCGCGCGAGGAAGACCTCGTGCTGCGTGAAGAACTCGATTACCTAGCCGCTCAATCCGATGGTGCTACGCGGGTTCACTATTTGATTGGATCGCGCAAACAGCATCCTATGGATGCAAAGAATTTGAGCAGATTAGTGCCCCGCTTTGCTGATTCAGATATTTATATCTGTGGCCCTGGTCCTTTGGTCGAGGCTGTCCGGGAGGCGGCAAAGGATTGTGGTGTACCAAAAAATCGCTTCCATGACGAAGCCTTCGCTTTCCATTCGGATTAAGGGTTAGATCCATGGATAAAGAGATGAAGACCTGCCGCGAAAGTCGCACTCTTAACACCGAACGATTTAAGGTCACTCACAGGTTTGTAGTTGAAAGTACACACGTTGATGCGAGTCAACTTTTCTCTAGGGGGTCGGAATGAAACGGGCGCTGCTTATAGCGGGAGGCACCCTCGGTGGCCTAGGCGCAGTTTTGTCGATCACACCACCACAATTAGGGGGCACGGCGACTGCGCCAGGCACCAATCTCGGTGGAGGCTCGACTAATGCGGGGGCTGGTTTAGGTTCCGGTACACAAACTTCTGCTGCAGGTCCTCAAACTGCAACACCAGTAGCAACGCCCGTTTCAACGAAACCTGCTGCAAAGCCATCAGCAACTCCTACAAAGAAGAAAACAACAAAACCGACTGCTACTAAAAAGGCAACACCTGCTGCGACTAAGTCATCAAGTAATTCACAAGGTGGAACCCAAACTTCATCCACTCCAACGCCAACACCAACACCTACGCCAACACCAACACCTACGCCAACACCAACACCTACGCCAACTCAAACAAAGACCCAGACACCAACTCCAACACCTACGCCAACAAAAGCTGCGGCCAAGGGAGTGTCAGGAACTTTTACTGGAAACACTTATCAAGCAAATCAAGGTGGACGCGTTTGGGGAAATGTCACTGTACAAGTGACGCTAGTTGACGGTGCAGTTTCGAGTATTCAAGCTTCACAAAATCCTCAGAGCCGTGGGCAATATGCATTCAATTGGTTAACACCAGCGATCAAGACTCAGAAATTAACTGTCGCAGACATCATGGCCATCAAGCCATCTTCATTGCTAGGAAGTAACTCCGGTGCTTCTTATTCGGCAATGGCGTACTGGCAATCACTACAGTCTGCACTCACTAAATCTGGCGCATAAGCGCCATGAAGAAGGTCGTAATAATCTCAGCAACTGCCCTTGGTGGTTTAGGTGGCGTTTTACTTATTACCCCTCCACATTTTGGTAGTTCGAGTAACCTTGCAACAACACCTATGCAGAAAACCGCGCCTTCATCAAGCGCACCCGCTTCAACTACGGCGCAGGCAAGTAAGACTTTTGTAGGAAGCGCCGTTGATGTCGGGTACGGAATCGTTCAAGTTTCCATCACCGTAAAAAATGGCCAAATCACCAGTGCGAAAGCGCTTCAGACTCCAACTGGCCGAAGCAATCGATACACACAATTTGCAGTGCCCGTCTTGATTCAAGAAACCATCCAGGCGCAGTCGGCGCATATACAGGGTGCTTCGGGGGCGTCATATACCTCCTACGGTTGGGCCACCTCGTTGCAGGTAGCGCTTAACAAAGCTGGTTTGTGACATCATCGTCGCTATGGCGCGGGTAGTTCGTGAGATCGAAGTATGGGGAACCGTCCTTTATATAGACGTTGCATCCCCTGATGTCGATGAAGAAACACTCAATGTTGGACTCGATGCCGCGCAAGATTTCTCCTTTCATGTAGATGAAGTTTTCTCTACTTATAAATCTGAATCAGTTGTCTCAAAACTTCGGCGCAATGAAATTCCAATCGAATCTACAAGCGATGAAGTTAAAGATGTCTGGAACCGATGCATTGCTGCGCGAGATATGTCCGGTGGTGCATTTAATCCTTGGTCGGTCGAGGGTGGCTTTGATCCATCAGGTTTAGTTAAAGGGTGGGCCGCAGATAAATGCGCGGACATCGTGCAGGCGCACGGCGCGAAACATGTATTGGTGAACGCCGCAGGAGATCTCACCCTTCGTGGAGGCACTCTCATTGACGGTGTTGTTACCCCGTGGTCAATCGGTGTAGTCAATCCCGATAACCGACAAGAGACTGTGAAACATTTTCAGATTAGTGATGGCGCGGTAGCAACAAGTGGAACTTATGAAAAAGGCGCGCATATCGTTGATCCTCATACCGGGATGATTGCTATTGGTGCAAAATCAGCGACCGTGATTGGCCCAGATGGCGCCCTTGCCGATGCATTGGCGACGGCGCTGATGGTGGAAGGTCGCGATGGCGCCGCAATATTCGGCAATCCCGAATTAGCGCAATATTCAGCGTGGGTTATTGATCGTTACGGCGATGTCGCGTGGAGTCTGGGTCCTCTGGCATAGGGCAGGATTACTCCATGACACAAACAACGGGTGGCTTTACCTCTGCTGGGCTGGCTCTCGAGGCACAAACGCTGACCTTGCCATCACTTTCTATTGTTGAGGCGGTAGAAATCGGCGAGATCGCAGTTCAATTTGCTCGAGAGCGCGCGCATCCGATTGGGATAGAAGTGCGATTACTTGAGTGGACTGTTTTTCACGTATCGCTACCTGGCTCTAAGCCTGAAAATGATTCATGGATGAATCGCAAAGCCCGCGTTGTTTTAGCAACAGGTCACTCATCAATGTACGAGCGAGTATTGGCAGAAGAGCAAGGTATTGATTGGTACATAGCAAAAGGCTTGCCAGAGGAAACTCATGCAATTCATGGTGGCGGTTTAGCCCTCAATGTAAAAGGCGTTGGCCTTGCGGGAATATTGCTCATTAGCGGATTGCCACAAGTGCAAGACCATCTTCTGGGTGTAGAAGTTATCGCCGAATTCTTGGCGCGCAAGGGAGAGCTTGCGTGAGTATTTGGGTTGCAGGTGAAGTCCTGATCGATGTTTTACCTACGGGTCCTGTGGTCGGTGGTGGCCCAGCTAATACAGCGAAAGCTTTGGCGCGCCTTGGACATGATGTGGAATTCATTGACGGTATTTCAACCGATGCCTACGGTGTTAGCGCGCGAAAAGAATTCGTTCGCGATGGAGTCAAACTTACATATGCACTTTCTAGCGATAAACCAACGTGTACTGCGCAAGTAAACCTTGATGACAAGGGCGCAGCCTCTTACATCTTCACGATTGATGGCACCGCCACCTTTGATTTCTCAGATTCTTGGTTACCAGATCCTTCGCGATTTAAGCCAAGTTTGTTGCACATCGGTACCTTGGTAACAATCATTGAACCCGGCTGTCAGGTCCTGCATGAATGGGCAATGCGCGTGGCTGAATTTGCACCGATTGTCTTTGACCCAAATATTCGCCCATCAGTTATTAGCGATCGCGATCTTTATGAAGCAGCGATTGAAAAATGGGTAGCAATATCGACTGTAGTTAAAGTTAGTGACGATGATCTTGCCTGGCTCTTTCCCGGTCTGGAATCTATAGATGTTGCCAAACGCTGGATTTCAGAGGGCGTTGCAATGGTGGTTATTACTCGGGGGGCAGAAGGTCTGACTGCGGTGACGGCGCACGAAGTATGTAGCGTCGCCGGTGTTCGCGTTGATGTCATCGATACTGTGGGCGCAGGTGACACAGTGGGTGCTGCATTGGTTGAAGCAATTATCGAACACGGAGTACTCAATCTTCACGATGACTTACTAAAAGATGTATTGCACCGTGCAGGCGTTGCCGCATCAATTACCTGTAGTCGTAAGGGCGCACAACCACCAACGAAGAATGAACTTCGTGATGCACTAGAGCAGTTAGAAAGTCGGGCGCAATAATGCAGTTCATCGATGATGCAGAATTCCAAATTGCTATTGACCTAGATCAAGGTGGACGTATCGCCTCACTCAAATGGTGTGACATGGAATTTGCCATGCCCTTTCGAGGAGATGTTCCCTCGTGGGGTTGGTATCCAATGGCCCCTTGGGCTGGTCGTATTCGCGATGGAATAATCAAAAATCCTGCAGGTAAAGAGTTTCAGTTGCCGACAACTTATGATCCGCCGCATGCATTGCATGGTTTTGGCTTGACTTCCTCATGGCGCGAAATCGGCCCTGGCCGGTCTTTGTTAGAACTTCCTGCACCATATGGCGGTGCCAGTGTCGAGCAAACTATTGAAGTACTTGATGACGCCGTGCGTTGGAGTTTGGAATATGACGCGGGCAATTGCGATCTGCCTGCATGGCTCGGTTTTCATCCATGGTTTCCTCGCGACTTAGGACATGGCGATAGCGCAGAGGTAGATTTCAAGGCGATCACGATGCTCGAACGTGGCGATGATGGATTGCCTAATGGCAATCGCGTCACACCAACAAAACAACCATGGGATGACGCATTTACAGAAATTCGCGGTGTGCCAGCAATTGTTTGGGAGGGCGCCGCGCGCATAGATATTGAATCTGACGCTCCTTGGTGGGTTGTTTACACTGAAGACCATGAAGGCGTATGCATTGAACCTGCGACGGCCCCACCGGATGCGGCAAATTTAGGTATCACTGGAGAAAATTATATTGAAGCGCTATTTCTATTTTCAAAGGAGCAGTAATGATTAACCGCGATCACTTAGCCGCACTCACCGTAAAAGAGCAGGCGCGCTTTTTGGCCAATCACCCACAGAGTGGCGAACTCTTTGAACAGGCAAAGAAAGTAATGCCTGGCGGAGTTCCG
>CAIYRR010000087.1 GCA_903928745.1 uncultured Actinomycetes bacterium
GAGCCATGGCACGGCGATATCCGCACACGCGGAACAGGTTCTCTTGTTTCAGATCGACTAGGAGTTGTTACTTCTTACGCACTTTATGGAACACAAGATCGCGGAACCATCTTCGTCGAACCAGGCGATGAGGTTTACGAAGGCATGGTTATCGGTGAGAACTCACGCACCGAAGATATGGACGTTAACTGTGTTCGCGAAAAGAAGCTCACCAACATGCGTGCCTCAGGTACTGATGAATCAGAGCGTTTGATTCCGCCTAAGAAACTCAACATGGAAGGCGCTCTCGAATTCTGTCGCGAAGATGAATGCGTTGAAGTAACCCCTGCTGTTGTCCGCATCCGCAAGGTGACCCTCAATGGCGACGAACGTGCACGTGCTACGGCGCGCGCTAAACGAGCCAACGCCTAGTAATCACCTTCAGTTAGACTGCACCCATGTCTAAAGTCCTTGCTTCTTTGCCCGTTGGTGAACGCGTCGGTATTGCATTTTCCGGCGGTCTTGATACATCGGTAGCAGTTGCTTGGATGCGTGCAAAAGGTGCAGTTCCTTGCACCTACACCGCAGACCTTGGTCAATACGACGAGCCCGATATCGATTCGGTACCAAGCCGTGCAAAGGCATACGGCGCAGAACTTTCACGTCTTGTTGATTGCAAAGAAGCATTGGTTGAAGAAGGTCTCGCAGCAATTGCATGCGGTGCCTTTCATATTCGATCCGGTGGCAAGCAATACTTCAACACCACACCGTTGGGTCGCGCAGTAACCGGCACGTTATTAGTGCGTGCGATGTTGCAAGATAACGTTGAAATTTGGGGCGATGGTTCCACCTATAAAGGCAATGACATCGAACGCTTCTATCGCTATGGACTTCTTGCCAATCCAAATTTGCGAATCTATAAGCCATGGCTTGATGCAGATTTCGTGCGAGAACTTGGCGGCCGCAAAGAAATGTCCGAGTGGCTCGTCGATAACAAGTTGCCCTACCGCGACAGTGTTGAAAAGGCGTACTCCACCGATGCCAACATCTTGGGCGCTACACATGAAGCAAAAACACTTGAAAATCTTGATACATCTCTAGAAATCGTCGAACCCATCATGGGCGTACGTTTCTGGGATGAGTCAGTAAAGATTGCAACTGAAGACGTGACCATTGCATTCATCCAAGGTCGCCCGGTTTCCATTAACGGCAAAGAATTCGCCAACTCGGTCGAACTCATGCAAGAGGCCAACGCAGTCGGTGGTCGTCACGGATTAGGCATGGCCGATCAAATTGAAAACCGCATCATCGAAGCGAAGAGCCGCGGAATTTATGAAGCACCAGGAATGGCGCTCCTATTTATTGCATACGAGCGGCTCATTAGTGCCATTCATAATGAAGACACCATTGCTAATTACCATGCAGAAGGTCGCCGTCTTGGTCGCCTTCTTTATGAAGGTCGCTGGTTAGATCCACAAGCCTTAATGCTTCGCGAGTCACTACAACGCTGGGTTGCATCTGCCGTGACAGGTGAAGTCACGATTCGCCTTCGTCGTGGTGATGATTTCTCGATCATCAATACAACAGGTCCAGCATTTAGTTATCACCCTGAAAAACTTTCGATGGAGCGCACCGAGAATTCTGCCTTTGGTCCGGTTGATCGCATTGGTCAACTCACTATGCGAAACCTTGATATCGCAGATACCCGTGCAAAGCTCGAGCTCTATCGTGCACAAGGCCAACTAGGCGATGGGCATTTCCAATTGATTGGCCAACTTGAAAACGGCGGGGCTGATGCAATTGCCTCCTCCAACAACAAGAAGAGCCCAGACGCCAATGTTCCGCTTAATCGCGCAGCCATGGAATCAGGTACGGATTAATTCCCATGCCTCACGTTGAACGCTTTGGCACGTATGTTATTTTGTCGCTATCTAGCACAGAGAAACTTTTTGCCTTTCACGGAAATGTACAAGTGAAATTCAAGGAACTACTTTCTGTGAAACCTATAGAAAAAGCTTGGACAAGTAAGGTTCTGCGCGGAATCAGAGCGCCGGGAACCGGTCTTCCATTTGTCGTGGCACTTGGTACCTGGCGTCTTCGCCGAGGAAAAAACTTTGTAGCCGTTTACGGAAAACGCCCTGCCTATGTATTTACATTTACGGGTGGAGATTTCCAACAGTGGATCATCACGCCAGATAACACGCCTGCGGAGATAGCCAAGATGTTCGAGGGCGTTTACTCTCAAAGTTAGTTCTTAGTCGATGCCCTGTAGATACTTTCGATAGAGGCATCTAGTTTCTTATCAAATTCCACGTCACTCTGACTTGCATTTAATCCTTCTGTCAGCGCTCTGGAAAAACTAGCAATCAATTTGGGATTCTCTGCCAGGGCTCGGTTTGCCTCATCACGGCTATATCCACCAGAGAGAGCCACGACTCTAAGCACGCGTGGATGCTCTGCAAGCTCCGTATAGAAACCGGGGACGGTGGGGAGTGTCAGTTTGAGCATGACGCTCTGACTATCACTCAGGCAGTCTAAGCGATTGAGTAATCCGTATTTGAGTAGAACTTCCGCTTGAGATTTTTCTGGACTTTTAATATCAACTTCAGGCTCGATGATCGGGACAAGGCCTGATTCTAAGATCTCCTGCGCAATGACGAACTGCTGATTGAGTAAGGAATCAATCCCGACCGGATTAGCTAACTTGATTACCGAGCGCATCTTCGTCCCAAAAATTGGATGAGTTTTCGCGCGGGATAAGAGCCCCGCCAAATTTGGTATCGGCTTCATTAACTGCACGCCTTCGGCTTCCTCGAGCAAACCGCTATCTACTTTCAGGAATGGAACGATATTTTTCTGTTCCCAAAGAAATTCGGCGCTTCCCAATGAATCTATTTCTCGATCCATCGTCATTTCAAAAAGGATTGCACCAAGAATTCTTTGTGAAGTGAAAGAGGGGCTCTTGATAATTCGTGCGCGCATTTCGTGGACTAGGTCAAACATTTGAGCTTCGTTTGAGTAAGAATCAGCGCCTATTCCATAAAGACCAAGCGCCTTGGCCGTGCTCCCGCCACTTTGGTCTAGGGCGGCAATGAATCCAGAATCATTCTTGATGCGTGCTAATTGGCGCTCGTTCATGTCGGCACTCCCTGGTAATCAAGTGATTTAAGGGTAACACGGCGTTCACGATGCGATTGTGGATGAAGAAACTTCTTGTCAGTAAATTCCAATATTGTTGAAGAACGTCTTGCATTCCCCATAAATATTGCGGATGGCTTTTTAGGTATCGCTTAAAAAGAAAATTGCCCCGGCGCGGCGACCAAATTGGTCTCGTCCGGGGCTTACATGTCAGAGAGTATCAGAATGAATGGTTCTTCATTACCTCAAGTGTGGGTACCTGATGTTCAGCGTTTTGAAAGGATTCTGAGCGCCCCACGTTTAAAACCATTCCTTGATTATTCCAATGGCAAATTTGATCAGGCACTTCGCCTTTATGTTTGGAATATTGCAATTTCGTCATCGCTTTGGGGAAGCTTCCACTTGTTGGAGATTTCATTGCGGAATGTTTTACATTCAGAACTCTCAAGTTACTTTGGGACAGAGGATTGGTGGAACTCTGAACTCAATTTTCATGCAGATACACGCCAACAAATGGATAGGTCTATTAACGCTGCCAATAAGAAACATGGGGTCAATTTCTCGCCATCCCATGTGGTTGCTGAATTTTCATTCGCGTTTTGGATTGATCTGCTTTCTAATAGATATCACGAAAGGTTGTGGAAGCACATTCTTAGTAAAGGATTTTCACCACAAGAGGCGCGAAGGCGAGACATTCACAAAGCACTTGAACAACTTCGTAAACTCAGAAACCGAATTGCTCACCATGAACCCATCTTTGAGCGTCCTTTGCAGGATGACTTGAAGCTCTTGAATTGGATTTTAGGGATGATAGATGTGGATATTCGAGATTGGGCTCTCTCGAAATCAAGGACTGCACAACTTCTTGACGAACGAATTGGCAGGATTGAGGGAAGGATCCAGCAATCGTTTTAAGCACTTTATGACCTCCTACATCAATTCTGCTTAATTGCCAGGCAATGTCACCCCTGTCGGGTTGAATGGCTTCCGTGAGTAAAGAGACAGGTGCCCAGGTCGGATCCTTACTCCGCCGTCCCGTCGCGACTAAGGCTCTGATATTTAGCGCGGATCAAGAAACGGTTATTGCTCACCGCGGCACTCCACTTGTTGTTTTAGGTGGGCCCGGAACTGGCAAGACAACCGTTCTCGTAGAAGCGGCCCTTGCTCGCGTCAACGAAGGGCAAGATCCGAATTCAATCTTGATGTTGACCTACGGACGAGAGCGCGCATCCGAATTACGTGATGCAGTGGCACTTCGCACAACAGAGATTATGAAAGAGCCGATTGCTCGGACTTTTCACTCTTTAGCATTCTCGATACTAAAGATGAAAGCAATCGAGGCAGCTTCAGAACCAATTCTCATGTCGGGTCCCGAACAAGAAAGTTTCATACGAGATTTGCTAGAAGGTGACCTTGAGTTGGGGAAGAATTATTGGCCTGCTGATTTAGAGAAGGCGCTTACGACAAATGGATTTGCGCGCGAATTACGCGATTTGATTTTGCGTGCGTCAGAACGCAATCTTTCGCCGGCTGATTTGGCACAACTCGGGAAAGAACATGGCGAAAAATATTGGGAAGCCGCGGCCATTTTCTGGAAGCAGTATCAAGATGTGATGGACCTGCAAACTGATTCTGCGGGAGATGCGAAGTTACGTATTGATCCAAGTCAGATAGTTGCAGAGGCTTATTATCATTTACGTGCCCATCCAGAGATAGCAGTACAACTTCGCACACGCTTTACGACAATTCTGGTGGATGAATTTCAGGAAAGTGATCCGGCACAGCGTCAACTCTTGCGAGAACTTGTTGGCAATGATGTCGTGTTGTGTGCCGATGGCGATAGCACGGTCGGTCGATTTCGTGGGGCAGATCCCGATCAATTGAGCGCCGAGTTAGATTGGTATAGCCAAAAAGGCACACAGATTGTTTTGCACGAGGTCTTTCGAAGTGTGCCTGGAATTTTTGATTTAGGGCAAGTTGTGGCAGAAGAATTTCGCGGAAGTGCGCTGCAAAGAAGGCGCGAATGTTCTGTTAAATCCTTGGCTCCCGAGCACCAAGCTGTTGTTATAGGTCGTTTTAGGTCGGCCAGTGAAGAGGCGCAGTTCATCGCCTATCAATTTCGCCATGCCCGCTTGATTAATAACACTCCCTGGAGTGAAATGGCAGTGATTCTTAGGACTCCTGGCGCTGGAGCAGCTGTGTTACGTCGCGCTTTTTCCCAGGCGGGGATTCCTGTTGCTTCTGAGATTGCGGCGCTATCTGCCAATCCTGCGATAACTCCGTTTCTATTGTTAGCGGAGATTGCAATAGGGGAGAAGAAATTAACTTTAGATAATTGCGAGAAATTGTTATTGGCAGAATTCGGCGGCGCAGATTCAGTATCACTGCGGAGAATACGTCGCGCCCTGATTGCCGCTCGTGAGCCAGATGATCTTCGATCAGGTAGCGAATTACTCATTGCTGGGATTGATAAAGGTGAAATCTTTATAGAAGGCGCAGATTCGCTCGTGCGCATTCATGGCCTTCTAACTAAAGCGCGCAAGGTGCTTCGCAAGAGTGGCGCACAAGCCGAGGACCTTTTGTGGGAGATATGGAACAACGCGCAAACAAGTGATGGAGAGAAACTTTCGGAAAGTTGGCGCAAGCAAGCGTTGCGCGGTGGCAACCGAGGGGCATCAGCTGATCGTGATCTTGATGCGATGATGCAACTCTTTGAATCTGCACGCCGATTTGCCGAACGCTTTCCTCATTCAAAAGCGCAGGGATTTATCCGTCAGATTTCGCAAGAGGATATTTTGGGAGATGTCATCACCGCAAAAGGTCAACGCCCTGACGTCGTTGAAATCTTGACGGTGCATTCAGCTAAGGGTCGCGAATGGGAGATCGTTGCTGTTGCTGGATTGCAAGAGGGCGTCTGGCCAAACTTGAGGCAGCGCGGGTCTCTTCTTGGATCAGAGCGTCTGGTGGAGCGTATTCGACATGGTGCCATGGCGCGCAAGGAATTGGATGCACTTACTGCAAGTGGATTGGTAGAGGACGAGCGTCGCTTGTTGCACGTTGCCGTTACCCGCGCCAAGAAAGAACTAATCATTTCTGCTGTGCAACGCGAAGATGATGAGCCATCCACATATTTTGAGGAAATATCCACGCATGTCTTGGGAGAGTGGAGCACGGATCCCGTGATGAGCGTTGTACCTCGTCCCATTACTCCTGCGGCATTAGTGGCAACTTTACGTCGCGAGTTATACGGAGAAAAACGTGAAATTGCAGCGCAAATCTTGAGCCGTTTGAATACAGAGAGCCTGAGTGAGGCGGATGTTGATTCTTGGGCGGGCGTGACGCCAATCAGTAGTATCGCGCCAATTATTGCGCCAGATGCGTTAGTCCCGGTTTCTCCAAGTAGCGCAGAGAGTTTTACAGAGTGTGGCGTGAAATGGTTCCTTGAACGCAGTGGCGGTCAAAATGGCGACAGTGTTGCTCAAGTCTTGGGGTCGGCGATACACGCATTTGCTGAATTGATGGAGCGAGATGAGACTCTTACCGAAGCAGATTTAGTCGCTAAGTTACAAGCTTCTTGGAAATTGATAGATCCAGAAACTGGATGGGTCAGTAGTTCACAGATGGATCGCGCGATTGAAATGATTCACAGATTCGTTCTGTATCACACCTCTCGAACCAACAAGATTGTTGGCGTTGAAGCGCGGTTCAATGTGGTTGTCGGACGTGCCCAGATTCGCGGAAGCGTTGACCGACTCGAAGTCACAGCCGACGGCGAACTCTTTGTTGTTGATTTCAAAACTGGTAAAACAATGATCGGCGTACCTGATGCTCTCACTAATAAGCAGATGCAGGCATATCAGTTGGCAATTGTTGAAGGGGGCTTTGAGGACAATCACGAAAGTCGCACATCCGCGGGGGCCGAACTTGTCTACCTTGCCAAAGGCGCGAGTGCGACACTTCGCAAACAACCTGTCATTGATGTTGATGCAGTTAGGTCCGAAATAATGGAGATTGCAGAAGGCATGGGAGGCGCAACATTTGCCGCAATAGCTAGCGAACAGTGTCGAATGTGCAACTTGCGAAATGTCTGTCCTATCCAAAGTGATGGTCGGGCGGTGATGGAATGACCTCCGTGATCAAATATTCACCATCTGATATTGCAAAAGCGCTTATGGCGGTAGATAGCAAGATGCGGATGCCCACTCCGGAGCAGGCGCTCATTATTGCGGCACCTCTTGAGCCATCTGTTGTTATTGCAGGCGCAGGTTCGGGCAAGACAGAGACAATGAGTGCGCGCGTTCTCTACCTTGTGGCAAATGGCATTGTTACTCCTGATGAAATTCTTGGGCTAACGTTTACTCGCAAAGCAGCGGGTGAGCTCGGTGTACGTATTCGTAGTCGTTTGCGCCAGCTTCGAACCGCTGGTCTTTTGCCCAAAAACACAGCCATTGACGCTGCTGTTATGACCTATCACTCATACGCGGGTCGCCTTCTTGGGGAGCAAGCGATTCGCTTTGGTATCGACGCTGCCGATGATCCGATTGGCGATGCTGCCGTATGGCAGATGGCATCAGATCTCGTGCGCAATTGGGACGATCCGGATTTTAGATCCGAAAGCGCCGCCAGCACGGTGATCAAAGATGTCATCGGACTCACGAAATATATGTTGGAACACCAGTGCAGCGCCGAAGAGATCATTAACGAATCCATGAAAATCTTGTCGCACATTGAATCAATGGGGCCTAAATCCAACAAAGAAGTGCGCGATGTTCAAAAAGTTCTGAACCAAAGAATTTCCATCTTGCCGATGGTTGCATCCTTTGTCGAGCGTCGACAGAAAAATGGTCAACTCTCCTTCGATGACCAAATGTTCTTAGCTTCTAAAGTAGCGGTGGATGTTCCCGAGGTCGGTCAAACAGAACGCGAACGATACAAAGTCGTTTTGCTCGATGAATATCAAGATACGTCGCAGTCGCAGGTCCGAATGCTCTCGGCACTCTTTGGCAATGGGCATCCTGTCATGGCGGTGGGCGATCCTTGCCAAGCTATCTACACCTGGCGCGGAGCATCTGCCGGGACGATCGGTGCTTTTGCATCGCATTTCCCAAAGCGTGCGGATCAACAAGGTACGGCTCAATTTTCTCTCTCAACAACTTTTCGTAATGATGAAATAATTCTGGCGCTTGCTAACGAGGTTTCTGCGCCCGTTCGCCAAGAAGCGCGTGTGCAAGTAGCGCCACTTGTCGCACGAGAAGGTGCTGGACTGGGAGAACTTGCCTGTGGCGTATTTGAAACGCAAGAAGCTGAAGCCATTGCGATTGCGGAATATTTCCATCCAATGTGGTTTAGCACAGAACGCGCGGAGCTACCTGAAAACAAACGTACTTCCTTTGCAGTCCTTGCTCGCACCCGTGCACAAATCCCTGAAATTGAACTCGCACTTCGCTCGCACAATATTCCCGTGGAGGTTCTTGGTGTTGGTGGTCTCATCCATGTCGCCGAGGTAGCCGATGTAATTGCCCTGCTTCGCATCATCACTAATCCAGAATCTGGTGCGGCGCTCATGCGCCACCTAGCCGGTCCGCGAATCAATCTAGGGGCATCAGATATTGCCGCGTTAGGCCGTTATTCACGCTCAAAGAGTGAGAAATCCCATGAGGATTCAAGAACTTTCATCACGAAAATTGCGGCGGGTAACCCAATGCAAGAAGAGGCCGATGATCAGTTCTCTGGAAGTTTGATTGAAGCGCTGGATGAAATCGCGGATGCAGATAAAGCAACGTTTACTCAGATTGGATACTCGCGATTAACTCACTTCGCTGCCGATCTTCGTCGCCTTCGCTCGCGCGCTGGTGGCCCACTCATAGATCTGATCTGCGAGATTGAAGATTATTTATATCTAGATGTTGAAGTTCTTTTACGAGACGGAACTCAAAATGGACGCAGGCACCTCGATCGATTCATAGACGAAGCGGCCAAATTCGTGCGAAGCGGTGGCACTGTTTCTGAATTCTTGGCTTGGCTAGATGTTGCCTCCGATGAAGAAGGCGGACTCAAATCGGGCGCACCTGAAATTCGTCGCGATGTTGTACAGATTCTTACCGTCCATAATGCAAAAGGCGCCGAATGGGATGTCGTTGCCGTTCCGGGGCTTGCAGATGAAACTTTTCCAAATAAGGGTAAAGAGTCAGATAACTGGTTGAGGAATGAAAAACATATTCCTTTTGCCTTGCGTGGGGATCATGTAGAACTTCCCACTTTAGATATTTCCCAATGCACGACTAATACCGAACTCGGTAAGAAGTTCGATGAATTTAATCGGGTTTGTCGCGAGCAAAAACTGACCGAGGAAATTCGCTTGGGATATGTTGCCGTTACCAGAGCTCGCACGCATTTAATCTGTACGACATCACTCTGGCGCGGTGGCAAGGAAGCAGTGAGTCCCAGCATGCTCTATGAAGTTGTCTTAGAAGTCGCAAAATCTCATGGTGGGAAAATTCTTTTCGATTTCGAATTAGAGGCAAATGCCAAGAACCCAAAACTCGAGAATCCAACAACAAAGATCTGGCCACGTGATCCTCTGGGGGATAACCGTGAGAAATTTGATGCCGCAAATACTTTAGTCCGTGAAAGCTCTCCGCATGATTTGTCTACGAGCGAAGAAAGTGAAACACAATCCTGGATCCGCGATGCACATGCGCTGATTAATGAGATGAAAACTAGCAAAGAGAAAGCCCCAGTATTTTTACCCCCTCGTCTTTCGGTCTCCACCCTTGTTGCGTTGCGTGAAAACCCTCAAGAATTAGCGCTTTCTATACGCCGGCCGATGCCAAGACCTCAGGATGAATATTCACGCAGGGGCACCGTTTTCCACTTGTGGGTTGAGAAACATTTTGGCCAAGGCACCTTATTTGATGAAGATGATTTAGATCCGATTGACCAACTTGAACCAGATCAAACTCTTGAGGGACTTAAAGCCACGTGGCTTGCCAGTGAATGGGGCACGCGACAACCCCACGCCGTTGAAGTTCCTTTCGAAACGATGGTTGCGGGCGTTCTTGTTCGAGGTCGTATCGACGCCGTCTATAAGAGTGATGATCATTTCGAAGTTGTCGACTGGAAGACAGGGTCGAAGAAGTTGGGAGAGTCGGCCGCTATCCAACTTGCTATGTATCGGTTGGCTTGGGCAAAACTTGCAGGGGTAGATGTATCCAAGGTCAGCGCGGCATTCCATTACGTCCCAACGGGAATCACGGACCGCCCAACAGATTTGTTATCAGAGAAAGATCTCAATGATTTGCTAGAGAAGTATTAATTCACTTCCACTGTAAGAGATAAGTGATCGCTCATCCCACGATGTGTGGATGGAATATGAGCTACATCTTCTGAAGCAACTTTCTGCGAGAGAAAATAATCTATCTGCACTCGTGGCATCGGACTTGGAAAAGTTTTCTGGCTAGCAAGGGAATTCCAGTTGATACCTCGAACGAAAATCCCAAATGGAATATTGAGATCGCCCATAATAACAATCTTGGCCTTGTCTTTAACTGGGAGCTTGTTCGCCCATTTCTTAATTTTCATTAATTGAAAGAAGTTGAAAAAAGGAACGAAAGAGAGATGCGTATTAATAACTAACCAACCGTTTTCTAACACTGCCCCGATTGCAGACCTTGGGTGATCGTGGACGTAAAAACGTTTCATCTTTCCATCGACGGGCCATGTCATAGGCATTCCGATAGGAGATTCTTTGAGTTCAAGGCGATGCCAAGAAACCACAGGAATCTTGGAGACAAGTCCGATTCCATATCCAGGTGCTAATTTCTCACTTGCCTGTGTCACCACACGAACCTCATTTGAGCTTGGCTTTTGCCATTTTTCATCGGGTGAGCCCATGACTGATGGCGCAAATGCCCAGTATTTTGCGCCCAAAGTGGCGGCCACATCAGCAACCTGATTACGGCTACCCGACCTTTCAAGATTGAGATCCACCTCTTGGAGACCTATGACATCGCACGCGAGGAGGGCGATTTCTGAGGCTAAAAGAGCAACCCGATCGATCTTTTCATCGGGCGGGATAGCTAATCCGTGCAGCAAATTCCATGAGGTGAGGCGCATAGGCTCATGCTAGTAGTGTCGCCCATCATGAGCGCGACAGATGCAACGGGACGACTTCGTAACTTAATCCTGGCCCGGCCCAGTATCGATCGTGCCAGCGAATTACGTACTGATCCCGTAAAGCTCGATGAACTCTGGAAATCGGCAAAGATTCTTACATTGGCAGGGGATCGCTTCCATTCATCAACAGATGCTTTGACTTTGGTGGATTGGACACACATCCAAGGCGATGGCGAAAAGTATTTCTTGGGAATTGATCGAAGTGATGGACAAAGTTATTTTGCCTGGCACATTGCCGCGCTAGAAAATGAAGATCCGGAATTTCATACTTTGCGCGAAGTCGGTGCCAATCTTTCTGATCTTGAAGCAGGACTTGCAGTCCATGCCGTCGCGTTAGGTAACTGGCACCGAGTACATCCCATGTGCGCGCGATGTGGCGCACCGACTCGCGTTGATTTAGGTGGCGCGGTTCGTATCTGCGATGTGGATGAAAGCCAACACCATCCACGCACCGATCCTGCGGTGATTGTGCTCGTGAAGGATGAAGATGACCGCATTCTTCTCGGACATCAACCGATTTGGCCCGAAAAAAGATTTTCGAACTTCGCAGGATTTGTCGAACCGGGTGAGTCTTTCGAGCAGTGCGTCGTGCGCGAAGTCGCCGAAGAATCTGGCGTTGTCGTTCATTCCGTTTCTTATCTTGGTTCGCAACCTTGGCCATTTCCCGCATCCATCATGATTGCTTTTGAAGCGGTGACTTCTGATGTATCAACGGCGATGGCCGATGGGGTAGAGATCATCGAGATTCGCTGGTTCTCTCGCGCCGAGATGAAAGTTGCTGTCGAGACTCAGGATATTTTGTTGCCACCGCGTATCAGCGTTGCTCGACGAATGATTGAACATTGGTATGGCCCTGGAGCACTGGAGGACTTGCAAGGGGGTGAAAGTTGGAGAGCGTAAATGATGTGCGTGCAGAAGAAATTCTTGCTGCCCTGGATGAAGATCAACGTGAAGTCGCTCTTGCAACAAGAGGCCCTGTCTGCGTAATTGCCGGCGCCGGAACTGGAAAAACGCGTGCGATCACTCATCGGATTGCGTATGCAAGCGCAATCGGAGTCATGAATCCGCAGAAAGTATTGGCTCTAACTTTTACAGCACGTGCAGCAGGAGAAATGCGCGCCAGGCTTCGTTTGTTGGGCGTACCAAGCGTCTCTGCCCGAACAATTCACTCGGCTGCGCTCAAGCAATTAATCTATTTTTGGCCCCAGGTTTTTGGTGGTCGCACACCAGATCTCTTAACAACAAAAACGGCATTCATCACGGAAGCAATTTCGCGCGCAGGGCTGACTTCTTCCTTGAGTATCACCTCACGAGAATTACTTCGTGACATCGCCTCAGAGATTGAATGGGCAAAAGTTTCGCAAATTGCGCCAGAGGACTACATCTCTGAATCTAAAGGTCGCACTGAACGTAATCGAATTAATGTCGGCCAAGTGGCGCAGGTGTATGAAGCCTATGAAAGTTTAAAGCGACAAGAACGCACTATTGATTTTGAAGATGTATTGCTACTTACAACGGCAATGATTGAGGAAGAGCGCGAAGTCCGCGAACGTATTCATGACCAGTATCGTTTCTTCACGGTGGATGAATACCAGGACGTTTCCCCGTTGCAACAACGGTTAATAAATGCGTGGCTAGGAAGCCGTCAAGAGATTTGTGTTGTCGGTGATCCCGCCCAAACAATCTATTCCTTCGCTGGCGCAACTCCTGTTTTCCTAAACACTTTCACGCAACGCTTTCCTGAAGCACAAGTAATTCGACTTTCGACGGGCTATCGCTCTACCCCGGAGATTATTTCCACTGCAAATAGCGTTCTGCGCAGTGGGTCTATGGGTCAAGAGATTGTGGCGCTCAATGCTCACGGATCTAAACCAGCTGTGACTGAATATAAAGATGAAGCCAGTGAAGTTGCTGGTGTTGTTCAATCCATTATTGCTATGACTTCAAGCGGGATAGCTGCCCAAGATATAGCGGTCCTTGCTCGCACGAATTCGCAGTTGAATGCGCTTTCTCGGGGGTGCGCTGCAGCAAAGATTCCCTATCAAGTGCGCAATAACGAACGATTCTTTGAGCGCACCGATGTCCGTGATTTCCTCAAGGAGGTTCGACGAGCATCAGTCATTCCGGCCGAGGGCGTGACCTGGCTCGATGAACTGCGCACTATTTCGCAGCCATTTATTACGGGAGCAAGCGCAGATGGGATTACTGCACTGATGCATTTCGCTCGTGAACTCGATGCCGACTCTGCATTTACTCCTAAAACGCTACGCACTTACCTTCGCGAACTTGAAGATCGTGCTGAACAAAACAATCCGCCGGTCATGCCTGTAACAACTCTTGCCACATTGCACGCGGCAAAAGGCTTGGAGTGGGCGCAAGTGTTTCTCGTTGGCGTGAGCGAAGGAATCTTGCCGACACACGAAAATGTGGTTGATGAAGAACGGCGTCTGTTTTATGTCGGAATCACGCGTGCGAAGGACCATCTCGAATTGAGTTATCGTCAAAACCCGAGTCGTTTCCTGCGTGAAGCAGGGTTACTGACCAGTTAGAAATTAATTGATTTGCGCGCTGGCGCGCGCGTGCTTTACCCTTGCCATTCACACCGATCAACCGATCGAGTGAACAATGAAAAAGATGAAGGAGGCGCGAAAATGCAGTTGTTTACAGCTACTTTTGATGTTGCGCCTTCAGCAACCTCTTTTCATTCACATACATACGCAGCCACAGCTAATCGTGCATCAAAGCGCACAGCGTGGTATCCCGCCTTTGGTGAGATGGCTACTTGGAGCCCAATCGGCTAAACCCGATACAGGACCCCAAGGGCCACGAATCCACAAAGGATTCGGGCCCTTTTTCTTTTCCCTAAAACAACCCAACTAACCCAAACAGAGAAAGACAAAACGAGAAGGAAGGTGAGGACAATGACTGTTCTCTTCAGTGAACTGTTAGTACCAGGCTGGGCACAAGATGGCCAGATGAGCGGATTAGGCGATGTCACAGGCGCTTACGGATCCGACATTGCCTTCACTCTGCCTTGCCATAACGCAGATCCAGAAATCTTCTTCTCAGATAAGGCCGAGATCATTAACGGTGCGAAGGCGCTTTGTGGCGGTTGCCCAGTGCGCGCACAATGTTTAGATGCGGCCCTTTCTCGCAACGAGCCATGTGGCGTATGGGGTGGAGAACTCTTTGAAGATGGATCCGTCATTGCCCGCAAGCGAACTGTTGGTCGCCCTCGTCTAGTACAGAGCGACGCTGCTTAAAGGCTATTTACCAGTGACAGCCGCACGCAGGATGTGGTGAAAATGTTCTGCGTGCGGTGTCAATGGCTTTTCGATAATCAATTCGAAGCGTCGACCCCAAGAAATCCGATTGCCCGGTGTCAATAAAACGCAGTATTTCCAGGGCTATAAGCCCTGCAATGTAATAGGAGACCGAAACAGGAGTTTCCGCCGGTGGAGTAATTCGACGTTGCCACTGAACTTCTGTCCATGCCAAATGTTCATCATCTTGAGTGAGCACGGTGCATCTCCAACAAGGAGTCACACCTGGAATGACGAAAGGTCCGATGGTGATAGATGCACATTCTGGATCTTCAATAAATATATGGGGGATGCATTCACTCATCCATTCTTGAAGAAGTTCAGGTTGGGGAGGGCCAACGCAGATCGCTATCGCCTTTGATTTGTTGTCGCTTGAAGGATTGAGCGGGAAAAGCGAGAGATCTGGACGAACTTCACATATGCGATTTTGAAGCGAGCCTCCGACATCGTAAGAATGTAAGAAGCCAACGCACGTATCTGTATCGGCAATAGCGCGATGCTCGTCAGGGATGATCAGCGATGTCTGGGAAAGACCACTGCTCAACAAAATTTCATAAAGCATCATCGCGACCCGGGTGCTTCCATAGATATTGATAGTTTGTGCCTGGCGAGCGCTGACTAATCCGACTCCGCCATCGCTGACCTGCGAATTCCAAGTGGTGAGTGCAAGTTCTGGCCGAATCTTGGATTTGATTTGCTGGTAGGTGGCATCCAAGTTCTCATCAGTAAATACCTGCGAAGAACGCGAGCTGTGACGATTGCTTAGCGCTATCGGAGTTTTTTGCGTATCAAGGAAATGGATCGCTTCAAGTTCGCTGACCAAGTCGGTGATTGTTGCAAGATCGCACTCAAGTTCTGCAGCAATCTCCTCGCAGGTGCGCAGACCAGTGAGCGCCAGAAGAATGCGACGAACTTCGGTGCCCTCGAATTCGATTCCGTGATCACTTTTCCCAACGTAAGTATTTCCTGCGCGAGAGATCGCGAATATCCCTGCTTTGAGTTGTGGCTTAATTAAGGTGAAAAGCCCTATCGATGCTTGTGTAGTTTCCATAAAGCAGAGAGTGCGCTAGAACAGTTAAGAGATTGCCTCAGTTGCCACATCCGAGCGCGCGGGATCGCTTCAGATTCACGCGCGGTGCGTGAACGGTTACGAAAAAACTGGCGCCTCCAGAGCGGAGACGCCAGTTTCTACTTCTTACTTATTGCTTGCGTGACTTATTCAGTCAGGCAGGACACGAACGTGGTAATTCTTACTGAGGTGCCTTACCAAGAATGCGATTGAGCTTGGTGCCACAGACTGAGCAAATGCCCTGCGCCATGCGACGACCAGAGTCTGAGACTTTAACTTCACCTGTGAAGGCGCGCTTCTCTTTGCACTTAACGCAGTAAGCCCCGCTGTTGTCCTCAAGCTTGCCGATGTATGCCTCCGCCATTTTCTCCTCCAATCGACGCTAACGGTTTAACGGGAGAGCTTCCCGACAAATGCGCGAGCGTACGAGCGTCACATTACCCGCATGAGAGGGCAAAGGGGGCTTTATGCGAGGGAGAAAATGGAGTTTTTTGAGCGTGTCGCGGCTGTTCGGGGGATGGCTATTTGGGCAAATCGGGCACGGTGAGGTCGGATTCGGCAGCCTCATAACCATCGAGATAGGCCTGAGCTTGGATTTCCTGGGGGTAGCGAGACAGGGTCTCCTTAAAGGCTGGACCGTGATCGCCGTAGCGCAGGTGGATCGCCTCGTGGAAGAGGACGAAATCCAAGACATAGGCGGGCGTGCGCTGGAGGCGACTGGAGATGCGGATGGTGGCATCCAGGTTGGTGCAGGAGCCCCAGCGCTCGCGCATCGTGCGCCAAGTGACGCTGACGGGGCGTTCGGTGATTTCCGGTGCCCACAAGGTCAGGAGTTCATCGATTCGGGTGGCAAGGGCAGATTCATCCACTGTTTTGGCCCCTTCCTGGGCCCTGATTTTGGCCACCATCTCAGGGACTGCAGATCGTTCTTCTGCCTTGGTCAATCGGGCAGGGATAGATACGACAATTCGCCCACCTTGGCGGTAGGCAGAGATGGTGCGCTTTCGCCTTTTGGAGCGAATGACAATAATTTCGCCCTCATCCAAGCCAGGTAAGAGTTGATCTAGATCGTGGGCAACCATCATTTATCCACGGTAGCAAAGGGTGATGAGTTTTTCTGTCTCCTCAGTTGATTCTCGGTAAAGAGTTCTATAAGTTTGCGCCTACGAAGTCCTCGGATAACCGTTCTATATCTGCAAGGGGAAGGCAGATAAAGAATCGTGCGCCCGGGGACTTCGCTTTTTTATGCCCGAACGCTGCCCAAGCTCTAGAGGCCTGAGAGATCGTCGGGGATCTCCACACTGGCCAGGTAGCCGGCAGGATCCCCAAGTTCTTCGTGAGTAGGGAAGATGCCGCTCCAGATTTGATCGCGGGATGCAACATCGCGAAGTTCGCGAATGGCTAACCAAAAGGCGCTCGCTTCGCGTGCCATTCGCGGTGATACCTCAAGTCCAAAGAGTGAAGAGAAAAGTTGTTGCGCGGGTGAAGATGTTGCTCGACGACGGCGCAATGTTTCACGTAAAGAATTCAGCGAAGGTAAACGCTCTCCCGCGGCAAGGGTTGTTACATCATCTGCCCAACCATCGATAAGTGCGAGTGCGGTTTCAAGTTTTGCAAGAGCTGCACTTTGTTGTGGACTTTCCTCTGGAGTAAATAAACCTTCATTGAGTGCGACAGTAAAAGTTTCTGGATTGTTGGGATCGATTGCGCCTGATTCCATTGCTTCTTGTGCTTGTTGTTGCATCTGCGCAATGTCAATGCGAATGCCTTTTCCATAATCGGCAATTGCCATTCGCATGTAATCCACGAGCCAAGGATTGCTATCAAATAGTCGCGCAACTGCGCCTTCGCGAAGCGCGTGAAAAATGCGAACCTCTGATTCTGGAACGCCAATATCTACGCTCCAATCAGCGATATTTTGTGGAATTAGTGCAGGCCGTGATGGATTAAGAAGTGGAAGTCCGACGTCGTGAGCACCGGTAACTGATGTGGCTAATCCACCAATGCATTGACCTAGTTGTGTTGCAATGAGCGTTCCAATAAAGCCGCGTAGCAAACCTGCAACAGCCTCAACAGGGATGGGACTCTCGGTCATATCTTGCGTTTGAATGACCGAGGAAAGTGCTTGTGCGAGACCAGCTGCTAGCGGTTCGACGGCTAACTGCCACCCGGCCATCGTGGCGTCCACCCAGTCGTTTCGGGTAAAGACGCTTTTTTCGTTGGAATTCGCTGGAAAAACCGTGGCCTCATTCAGCCACATATCTGCAATTTCCATGGCTTCATGGATCTGTGTTAAATCACTTTTTCCGATTGGCAACAAACTTTGCGAACTCACAAATTTTTTGGCGATGTCGCGAGCTATTCCAATAGGAAAAGTGAATTCGGTAGTTGCGGGATTTCCCCCGCTTAAGAAACCAAGATTCTTAAAGTCTTTTAAGTTCTCTGGGCTAATTCCTAATTGTTCAAAGAGCGCAGAAAAATCGGGCATCCCGTTATCAGGGTTCTCTGAGTTATCAGAGTTTTCTGGAGGGGTAAAACCAAACGGTGCCACTGATTTCTCCTCATCACTGTTTTCACACTCTACCTGTAGGAAGTAGAACAAACGGAAGCGACGCTTTGTTCCCGAGGGCGGTAGGCTACGGGCATGTCAACGACTTTCTCAGCCCTCATATGGTGGGTGATCCCAGGTGCAGCGGTGATCGGGGTATTGGGATATGTCTTGTGGGTCACGAAGTTTCAGGAAAAGTTCGAAAATGAAACGACTCGCTCAGTGACTCAATTTCAGCGTTTTCAAAATTCATTTAGAGAAGCTGCCGAAGCTGAAGCAGAATTAACAAAAGAAAGTCCCGAGAAAGGCGCGTAATCCGCGCTTCCTCAATTAACCAATGCGCTTTTCGCCATTGCCTAGATTTGCATTAGTCATTGTTGGCGCTTTCCTCACACTCGCAGGTTTAGTCCCGTTGCCATTCGCCGTTCTACAACCAGGGGCGGGCACAGATGTCCTTTCGAAGATGATCACGATTAAAGGTGCGACAACTTATCCAACTCACGGCAAACTTTTATTGATGACCGTCTTGGCTACCGCACCAAATTCACCAATATTTGGCGCCAACGTTCTTTATTCCTGGGCTAAAGGTGACTCAATTGTTTTGCCGAGGAGTGTTGTTTATCCACCCACGCAATCAGCCAAACAAATCAACGCCGTTAATAAAGCGGAGATGGATGGTTCCCAAACTGCGGCCGCGGTAGCCGCATTCGGGTACTTGAATGAAATTGGTGTACCGATCGAGTCTGAGAAAGTTAAGGTTGATTTCGCTTTGAAAGATACCGGGGGACCAAGCGGTGGTTTGATTTTTTCTCTCGGAATTGTTGCCAAACTTTCCCAATCAGATTTTCTTCACGGGCGCACAATTGCCGGCACGGGGACGATCGATGCCAAAGGTCAGGTCGGTCCGATTGGTGGAATCGACGAGAAATTGATTGCTGCTAAACGTTCTGGGGCATCGATTTTCCTGGCTCCGAGTACGAATTGTGCTGATGTACACCATATTCCCGAGGGTTTAACGGTTTACTCAGTGACCACCCTCACCGAAGCAATCTCTGTGCTCAAGGAGGCAAGCACCGCCATCTCACATTGCACTTGGCAACGAACTCGGTAGCGTTGGGGCATGAGTTTTAATCGCCCGCCCAAAATGCCCAGTCGCCGTGGTCCCCTAGCAATAACAGCAGTTATCGTCGGAGTCCTCCTCGTTGCCCTTGTCTCCATGAGCGGGTTTTATGCCGATTGGCTCTGGTTTCGATCAGTGGCATTCACTGATGTTTGGAAGATCACGCTGACGACGAAGGCATCACTCTTTGTCGTATCAGGATTACTCACCTCCTTCATCATCGTTGCCAACGTCGTGATCGCATTCCGACGACGTCCGATGTATGTGCCCATGACAGTAGAGGCAGACAATTTAGAACGTTACCGCGCCCAGATTGAGCCGATTCGTCGCGCTGTTACAGCCGGACTAACTCTTGTACTTTTCTATTTCGCAGGTTCTGCAGGTTCGCAATTGTGGAGTTCATGGTTGCTCTTTAAGAACTCCACTCCCTTTGGCGTGAAGGATTCGCAATTTGGTTTGGATATATCTTTCTTTACTTTCCGCCTGCCTTTTTGGCAATCACTCCTTGAATGGGGAATTTCGACAATTATTCTTTCGCTGATTGCAGCGACCGTTGTCCATTATTTATACGGTGGAATTCGACTACAGGTCAGCGAAGATCGCACGACCGTTGCAGCTCGAGTTCAACTTTCAGTTTTGCTTGGCGTCCTCGTTCTGCTTAAGGCTGGTGCCTATTGGCTCGATCGTTACCACCTTGCTCTCAAGGATGGAAAACTGATTACGGGTCTCACGTATACAGATGTAAACGCAGTTCTTCCTGCTAAAGCAATTTTGGCTGGAATCGCTGTTATCTGTTCTCTCCTTTTCTTTGCCAACATTGTTCGCCGTTCCTGGGTACTTCCAAGCGCCGGAATCGCGCTTTTGGTTATCTCGTCCGTGCTAATTTCGGGAGTTTATCCAGGCGTGATTCAGCAATTCCAAGTGAAGCCAAGTGAGTCATCCAAAGAGGCACCATATATTCAGCGCAACATTGATTCAACGCGTGCCGCATTTGGAATTGATACGGTGAAAGTCACTGATTACCAGGCAACTATTGCGACTTCGGCAGGTCAACTCTCGAAAGATGCTTCAACCATTTCGAATATTCGCTTGATGGATCCAAATGTATTGTCGGCAACTTTCCGCCAACTGCAACAGATTAAGCCTTATTACACATTCCCTGAGTCACTTGATATCGATCGCTATTCAGTCAATGGCGTGCAACGTGACACTGTTGTTGCAGTTCGCGAACTTAATCTTGCAGGTAATCCAAGTCGAAACTGGATTAACGATCACCTTGTCTATACACACGGTTTTGGTTTTGTTGCCGCATACGGAAATGTTCGAGATGCAGATGGCAAGCCATCCTTCGTTGTAGGGGATCTTCCTCCGACCAAGGGACTTGGAACTTTCGAACCACGTGTGTACTTTGGCGAAAATGTTCCTGATTATTCGATTATCGGTGGAGCTAAAACTTCTACTCCTGTAGAACTTGACTATCCAGATGACACTTCGGCAAATGGTCAAAAAAATGTTACTTACACCGGTAAAGGTGGAGTTCCGATGGGCTCCCTTGTAAACCGTTTAGTTTTTGCACTGAAGTATCAAGAACAACGAATAGTTCTCTCCAACTTAATCAACAAAGATTCTAAAATTCTCTTTGTTCGAAATCCTCGAGACCGAGTTGCAAAAGTTGCTCCTTGGTTGACTCTTGACGGAGATCCATATCCTGCCCTTGTCGATGGCAAGATTATTTGGATTGTTGATGGGTACACGACAAGTGCTGGCTACCCTTATTCAAAAACCACAACGCTTTCCAGTGCGACGTCAGATGCGTTGACTACAAATTCTGCATCGATTACCCAGCAATCAAATACCAGTGTTAATTACATACGTAACTCGGTGAAAGCCACCGTTGACGCATACGACGGCACCGTGACTTTGTATCAGTGGGACACGAAGGATCCCGTCCTTAAGACTTGGGCAAAAGCTTTCCCTAAAACAGTGAAGCCAAAGAGTGCGATTTCTGCTGGTTTGCTCTCCCATATTCGTTATCCAGAAGATCTCTTCCGCGTACAGCGTGACATCCTCAGCACTTATCACGTCACGACTGCAGGCGCCTTTTACGGCGGTCAAGATTTCTGGCGTGTGCCTCGCGATCCATCTACCTTCGGTGGAAATGCAAGCGCTCAACCTCCTTATTACTTAACTCTGAAAATGCCCGGTGCAACAAAGTCTGCTTTCTCTTTAACGACACCATTTGTACCAATCGGTGGACGTGAGAACTTGTCAGCATTTGCGGCAGTGAATTCTGATCCTGGTCCCGACTACGGAAAGATTTCTGTGTTGCAATTGCCACGCAGTACTAACATCGCGGGTCCTTCACAAGTGGCTTCCAACTTTGAAGCTAAACCTGTTGTAGCTAACTCTTTGTCGTTGTTGCGCCAAGGTGGTTCTGATGTTGTTCTTGGCAATCTATTAACACTTCCTGTCGGAAGTGGATTGCTCTACGTGCAACCAGTTTATGTTCGAGCAACTGCAAACTCCGCGTCATATCCACTATTACAGAAGGTTCTTGTTTCCTTCGGTGATCAAATTGGTTACGACGACACATTACAAGGAGCACTCGATCAAGTATTCGGTGGTAACTCCGGAACAACTGGAGCAACATCAACGACTACAACATCAACTGGTGCTGCTGGTTCTAAATCATCTGATCTTGCCGCGGCGCTACAAAGTGCAAAGCAAGCACTTGCAGATGGACAAGCCGCACTTGCTAAGGGCGACTTCACTGCATATGGGCAAGCACAAAATCGCTTGAAGTCAGCAATTGCTGCTGCGATTTCTGCACAAGCCCGTAAGTAATTTCGCACGATTTGGCTTAGTAGGCGCGTATCGCCTACGATTGCGCTTACCGACGCGGGGTGGAGCAGCTCGGTAGCTCGCTGGGCTCATAACCCAGAGGTCGTAGGTTCAAATCCTGCCCCCGCTACTACAACGAAATCAGCCCTCTATTAACGGGGGCTTTTTTCATGCCGACTACTTAATGCGTAAGGAATTTGTAACGACAAAAAGGCTTGAGAAAGCCATCGCACCTGCTGCATACATAGGGCGCAATTGACCTAAAGCTGCGATCGGCAGACCAATTACATTGTAAAGAAATGCCCATGCGAGGTTGCCACGAATTACTCGCAAGGTTTTCGTGGAGAGCTTCAGCGCGTCTATGACGCCACTGAGCGCTGGCTTCATGATGGTGATGTCTGCAGTTGCGATGGCGGTATCTGTACCCGTACCCATGGCGATGCTGAGATCTGCAGTTGCAAGTGCTGCGGCATCATTGATTCCATCACCGACCATCAGTACGCGATGACCTTTTGCTTGAAGTGCTTGAACGTGCTCCACCTTATTTTGTGGCGAAGCACTTGCCACAACATGATCAGGTGCGATGCCCACTTGCTGAGCGACACTCAGCGCAACTTCAATGACATCTCCAGAAACTAGCCAAGGGTCAATTCCACGGGCTTTGAAATCTGCAATGGTTTGGATTGCATCTGGTTTTACTTCATCTCCAACAGCGAACATCGCAAGTGCAACACCATCCCATGCAAGGACCGAAACAGTCAGACCTTTCTGTTGCGATTGTTCGATGGCACGAGTGAGCTCAGGATGAAAAGGTGTGGTGGCATGTGCGACTGCAACTGGTGAGCCAATTAAAACGACAGGAGAGTGCACGCCAAGATTTACGCGTCCTGCCGCACCTGCACCAGGTGTTGAGGAAAAATCTGAAACGGTTGTGGAGTTAATTCCTTGTCCGCTCACGTAATTTGCGATTGCTGCAGCTACTGGGTGCTCGCTCTGACTCTCAATCGACAGTGCGGTAGATAAAATTGTGGCTTCGCGCAATAAGTCTGAGTAATTTGCGCCTAATACTTTTCCTGCTTCAGGCAATACAAGTGCGTGGAGCAGAGACATTTTTCCATTAGTGAGGGTTCCAGTTTTATCGAGCACAACAGAATCTATTTTGCGTGCAACTTCCAGAACGCGTGGTTGACGAATCACGATGCCACGTTGTGCGCCGCGACCAGAAGCAACCAAAAGTGCCACAGGAGTTGCAAGACCCAGAGCGCAGGGGCATGCAATTACCAAGACAGCGATTGCTGACGAAATAGATTGAGTGAGTGTGTGATCTGTGTAGCGCCATGCAAAATATGTACCAATAGATATCGTCGTGACGACAGGTACAAAGACCGCAGCAATCTTGTCGGCCAATCTCTGTATAGGCGCTTTGGTCCCTTGTGCGCTGACCACCATGGAAGTAATGCGGGCTAGTTCTGTGTCAGAACCAATTCGCGTAGCACGAATCGTGATGCGACCGTTCTTGTTGAGTGAAGAACCAATTACGGATGAACCAACAGAAACGTCCACAGGCATCGATTCGCCAGTCAGAAGTGAGTTATCAACCGCGCTTTGGCCAGAAAGAACAACGCCATCGGTAGCAATTCGCTCACCCGGTTTTGCAATGAATTCATCTCCAACCATCAGGTGATCTATTGGGATGAGCACGCTCTCTCCATTGCGAATGATCGTGACTTCTTTAGTACCTAGCGCCAAAAGGGTTGATAGAGCGCTACTTGCGCGACGCTTGGCTCGAGACTCAAGGAAGCGACCTGCGATTACAAAGGTGACAACGGTTGCTGCAACTTCTGCATAGACATCGCCATTACCGGTGCTATTTGCATAGATCGACCAACCGAAAGCGCTGAGTGATCCAAGCGTGATGAGAGTGTCCATGGTCGGATGTTTGATGTTGCGAATCGCTGCGCGATGAATGGGCCATGCAATAACAAGAACAACAGGCGCACTCAATCCGATGACGAGCCAATCAGTCGCCGAATATAGAGGATGCAAAATATTGAAGTTATCGAGCTGACTCAGAATCCAACGATCAATGGCCATATGCCATGACATGGTCATCGAAATTGCCAATACAGGAATAGTGAAAACGAGTGCAAAGAAAAGGGCAGTTGCTGATTTCTTACTGTGCAAGGCGACTTGGTTCATGTCGGCAATTTCGGTTGCTGAGTAACCAGCAGATTTCACAGCAGAGATGATGACTTTGGAACTCATTTCGGCAGGTGCCATAACGTGCGCGGTTTCCGTCGCAAAGTTAACTGTGGCACTCACACCAGGTAAAGCGTTAAGAGTGCGTTCGATTGCCGAAACACATGCCGAACACGTCATTCCCTCTAGTGAATACGTTGAAGGTTCGAGAGCGACCTTAGTGGTATCAGTTGCCATTGAGATGTGCGATTACACTTTGATGGAGAATTCCATTTGTTGAAACACCGCTTCGATGCGTTGGACCAGGCTCTCCTGCAATACCGCTAAATGATCCGCCGGCTTCGCGAACAATGATGTCAAGTGCTGCCATATCCCAAAGCGCTAATGATGGTTCGATTGCAATGTCAGCCGCCCCCTCTGCTACCAACATGTGCGACCAAAAATCTCCCATTCCGCGGGAGCGCCAACAGATATCAACGAGTGATCTAAATGCTTGAAGTCGATCATTGAATCCGATGAAATCCGAATACGTGAGGGAGGCATCCTCAAGTTTGGAAACTTTAGAGACGTTTATTTTTCGTGGCGCTCCGGAATTAAAAGAGACGAATGATCCGTCACCTTTGGATGCATGCCAACGACGCGACAAGGCCGGAGAACTCGCAACGCCTACTACGACTTCGCCATCATCGACCAGTGCAATAAGAGTGGCCCAAGTAGGTACACCACGCATGAAATTCTTTGTTCCATCGATGGGATCGATAATCCAGTGGCGCTTCTTATCTGCGGATTCTTCGCCAAATTCTTCACCTATGAGTCCGTCATCAGGACGGTTCTTCGCGATCAAATCGCGTATTGCGGTTTCAGTTGCTTTATCTGCATCAGTGACAGGAGTGTTATCGGGCTTTGTTGTAACAACCAAGTCTTGGGATTGGTAGCGACTCATAGAAATGAGGTCTGCGGCATCGGCTAGTTGCAGTGCAAGGGCCAAGTCATCGGAATAGGTGGACATTTGCTTCAAATCCTAGTCCAGCTTTATATCCAGAAGGCTTCGCAAGCTCTGGATGCGAGCTTGTCTCTCAGGAATTTCGACTCCGTTCGGGGCGGCCCACTTGTTGAGTGCGCATCCACTTTCTACATGTGAGCAATTGGGCATACACGAAGCTATGACTTCATCGAGATCACTGAAGGAAGCGATGATGCGATTGGGATCGATATGTGCCAATCCAAATGCGCGAATCCCTGGTGTGTCAATGATCCAGCCGTCGCTGAGTTTTAAATGTGGTGAAAGGGGAAGTGCAATTGCACTGGATGAAGTATGTCGACCTTTGCCGGTGATTTCATTGACTTCACCTATTACGCGTTGAGCATGAGGAACAAGCGCATTAATCAATGTGGATTTTCCAACGCCGGAATGTCCAACAAGAACGGAGGTTTTTCCTTTAAGTAGAGCGTGCAAACTTTCTAAGTTATCGCCCTTCTTACGCGAGATAACAGGAATATTTAAGAGTTCATATTCGGACATAAAAGCCGGTAAATCACCTAAGTCAGTTTTTGTTACCAAAATGATCGGAGCAATTCCTTCATGAAAGGCACTCACCAAAAAGCGATCAATCAATCCTCGACGAGGTTCAGGATTAGTTGCCGATACAACGATTATCAGTTGATCAATGTTGGCGACGATTGTTCGCTCGACTTTTGCAGCATCATCCACGGTGCGACTGAGAGAATTTTTCCGCTCTTGCACAATAACAATTCGGGCAAGAGAGCCGACGGTGCCACTTGTGTCGCCAACAATTCCTACATGGTCACCTACAACGACAGACTTTGGACCTAGTTCGCGCGAACGCATAGCTGTGACAATGACGCCTTCGTCGGTGATGCAGGTGGTGCGTCCTCTATCAACGGTTGTTACAAGTGCATGTATGGCATCGGAGTGACTTGGTCGATCTTTACTGCGTGGGCGCGTGCTTCTAGCGGGACGAATTCTGACATCGGACTCATCAAATTCGCGCGCCATTAATTCATCACCTCAGGCAAGCAGACTCGACCAGAGGCCAGGGAAATCAGGAAGCGTTTTCTTTGTTGTGGCAACATTCTCAACGCCAACACCTGGAACAACTAATCCGATAGTGGCGCCAGCAGTTGCTAAGCGATGGTCATCATAAGTATGGAAAATACCTGCATGCATTGGTGAGGGAGTTATACGCAAGGAAGTTTCATCTTCGACGACATTTCCTCCGAGGCCATTTATTTCACGAGTAAGTGCGGCAAGGCGATCAGTTTCATGCAAACGAAGATGACCGATGCCACGTAAATGTGATGGGGAATCTGCAAGGGCAGCCAACGCTGCGATTGCCGGAGTTAATTCGCCAACATCATGAAGGTCGATATCGATTCCATGAATTGACTCTCCACCGGTGACGGTTAAACCTTCAGAGTTCAGTGAGATTTCTGCGCCCATATCCGACAGGATGGTACGTAAATGATCACCTGGTTGAGTTGTGGCTAGTGGCCAATCAGCGATGGTCACACTTCCACCGCAGATCATTGCAATAGATAGGAATGGCGCAGCATTGGACAAGTCGGGTTCAATGACGAAGTCGCGCCCGTGAAGGACAGATGAGTGCACCTTCCACGTATTGCGATCATGATCAACCTCGACTTCAGCGCCAAAATCGCGCAACATGGCAACGGTCATATCTATGTGTGGCATCGATGGCAATTGCCCGCCGATATGTCGTGCGCTAATTCCCTTGATGGTTGATGGCCCAATGAGCAACAAGGCGGAAAGGAATTGGCTAGATGCCGATGCATCAATCTCAATCTCGCCACCGTGCAATGTTCCTGTTCCATGAACAACCATTGGCAAGCTGTAGCGACCATCGTGATCTATCTTCACGCCGAGTTCTTCGAGTGCGCGAATCACAGGTCCGATTGGTCGCTCATAAGATCGAGCATCGCCATCAAATGAAATCGCTCCCTTTGCCAGCGCTGCGACGGGTGGCAGGAAGCGCATAACAGTGCCTGCATTACCTACATCGACTAGGGCCGGACCGGCGAGTGCTCCAGGTTTGATCATCCATGCATCATCAACTTCTTCAATCACAATTCCCATCGCCACTAATCCACTTTTCATCAAAGCGGAATCTCGCGAGATAAGTGGGCGCCGCAAAATTGAAGGCGAATCGGCAAGGGAAGCCAGCACAAGCGCGCGATTTGTTACGGATTTCGATCCAGGGATTATGACATGGGCCTGGACGGGGACCTTCCCCCGAAATGGCGCAGGCCAAAGTTCGGACGCGCCTGCTGCCTCGAATGTCATTGTCTGAGCCTACCTTCTAGGCTCTGCACTATGTGTGGTCGATATGCGCAATCGAAAAATATGGCTGACCTGGTTGAAGAGTTCACTATCACCGGGCTCACTCCGATGTCGCCTTTGCCTGCAAATTGGAACATTGCTCCAACGCAGGAGATTTACATTGTTAAGCAAAACGCGCAAGGAGCGCGAGATCTTGCGACGGCATCGTGGGGTCTGATTGGGCATTGGCATAAAGATGACGCGCAAGCACGTGCTTCGCAATCTCATGCGATAAATGCACGCAGCGAATCCGTTTTTGAAAAACCAACTTTCCGCGACTCATTTCGTAAGCGCCGTTGCCTTATTCCTGCCGATGGTTATTACGAGTGGGCAACAGCCCTTGGACAATATCGCCCCAAACAACCGTTCTACATTTCTCGTAGCGATGGAATCTCGCTGTCTATGGCAGGTATCTGGAGTCAGTGGACTTCCCCGAGTGGTCAGATTGTTCAGAGCGCTTCAATCATCACGCGAGAGGCGGTTGGGATGCTGACCCCCATTCATAGCCGCATGCCCGTTTTGTTACCTCCAGATCGTTGGGAGCGCTGGCTGGACCCATCTGAAAAAGAAATTGATGAATTACGTAATTTAATGGAATTTTCTGAACCCGATCGTGGTTTAAATGCACATGCTGTCTCCGATAACGTTAATTTCACAGCAAATAATGGTCCGTCTATGACCGAGGCAATCACGCTCGGCGAGCCCGAAACACTCTTCTAGGGGTAGCCTTAATGATGATGACTGAGATTGATGTAGTGAAAGAGAGCGCCGAAGAACGCAACCTTCGGTTCGAGCGCGATGCACTGGCATTTACAGACCAGTTGTATTCGGCTGCACTTCGCTATACAAAAAACCCTCATGATGCCAAAGATTTAGTTCAGGATACTTACCTGAAAGCTTTCGCTTCCTTCCATCAGTTTGAGCCAGGCACAAATCTCAAAGCATGGCTGTATCGCGTTTTAACGACTACTTTTATTAATTCATATCGAAAAGCTCAACGCCAACCTCAAATTGCAAATGCAGAATTAGAAGATTGGCAGTTAGCCGCTTCGGCATCGCATACAAGTGATCAAGGAAAGTCTGCAGAAATTCAGGCGCTTGAGAACATGCCAGATAGCGACGTGAAACGAGCGCTCGCAGAAATCCCTGAAGAATTTCGTATCGCTGTTTATTTAGCGGATGTTGAAGGCTTTGCCTACAAAGAGATTGCAGAAATTGTTGGAGTACCTACCGGCACGATTATGTCTCGCCTACATCGAGGCCGAAAAGCCCTAAGGATTTTGCTTGCTGATTACGCCAAAGAACGCGGATACGGCAAGGAGGTTACGCCATGAGCTGCGGAGAGCCACATGCAACACCTTGCGTAGAAGTACTTGGCGCAGCGGTATTCCTCATTGATGGGGAGATTGAAGAAGTTTCACGAGTGCGCGATATTGAAACGCATTTAAGCGAATGCCCACCTTGTAAATCTGAAATGGAGCACGAAAGAAAAATGCATCAGATGCTTCATGATGTGTTGACTCGTTCATGTTGCGAGACTGCGCCACCAGAATTTCACCAGCAGTTGGCTATGCAATTGGCCGCAATGCGCCATCAGGGTAATGATATTTTCACTGAATTCACCCGAACTGAAATTTCGATTCAAATTGATGAATTCGGATCAGTCGAAAGTCACGAAATCACGATCGAAACAACTCAGGAATTTCACTTCCCTAACGAGTAACGACTATGAAAAGCGATGAGATGTTCGAAGCAGTCGGCTTTTCTGTAATGTCGATTCGCCCTGGTGATAGCGCCCTAGCAATGGGGCTCGGCGATCTTCCCATTGCTTCAACTTCTCATTTCCTAAATCTGATGGAAAGTGCGGCGTTACTTGCTATCAATGATCACTTAGATCCGGGTGAAACCACACGGTTAATTTCAGTGGAGTTGAATGTAATTGATGCTGTCGCTATCGGATCAGAGATTCGTGCAAATGCTCGATGTGTAGAAGTGCAGGGGCGGGAAATTACTTTAGATTGCGATGTTTACAACGGCGATCGACATGTAGCTACGGCGAAAATGAAAAGAGCGACAGTGGAGCGAGTATCTTTCCTCGCGCGCACTGCCGCTCAATCAATTGTGGAGCATTTACCGCATAATTAATTACTTCTTGGTTGCCCAGAAGATTTCTGCGATTTCATCAATCTTGCCAATCAACTTTTCTGCAACTGCAACGTCATTAGTTCCCTTGGTGCCAGCGGCTCCAGCGAGTTTGGTTGCGTCATTGAAAAGCACATGCAAAGTTGGGTAAGCCTCAAAGTGGTTTGGCTTGAAGTAATCGGTCCAAAGAACCCAGAGGTGTTCCTTGACCATATTTGAGCGCTCTTCTTTAATTGCAACAGCGCGTGCCTTGAAATCAGGGTCTGAACTCGCTGCATATTTTTCCATGCAAGCTTTAACGGACTGTGCTTCGATCTTTGCCTGAGCTGGATCATAAATTCCACATGGAAGATCGCAGTGGGCGTGAACAGTAATTTTCGGGCTAAACATATTTCTCTCCTCGTTAGTGGCGTATCAAACGGTAAGGATGCGAGACTACCGTTCATGGCCCGCTCTTACATCTCGAGACTTTCATTACGCGTGGGTACGGTCGCAGTTGCGGGGGATTCCATGGCACCCACCTATAAAGATGGAGATTGGCTAGTTGCTCGATGGGGCGCGCAATTCAAAGTAGGACAGGTGCTCGTTATCGAACGTGAAGATCGCCCTGGCATCTTCCTGATCAAGCGACTCATACGGATTGAAAATGGAAAGTACTGGGTCGAAGGTGATAACAAAGTTGCGAGTACTGATTCTCGCCAGTGGGGATTTGTGAGCGCCGAAGAAGTCATTGGCCACGTTCTTTTTCGGTACCGCAGAAGCGATGTTCGATGAAGAAGATTTGGGGATTTCTTAGCGCATCGCATTTTGGTCCAACAGCCCTCGTCACATCTGTTTCTTTCCTGCTCGCCTTAAAAGTGTGGTGGGAAGGGCCGGCTTATGTGATCGCTTTTGGAATTTTCCTAGGTCAACTCATTGTCGGTTGGAGTAATGATTTACACGACTATGAAGATGACCTCAGTCATGACCGTCAAGAGAAACCTTTAGTCGCTGGAACCATTACACAACAAGAACTGCAGAGAGTTTTAAGGGCGAGC
>CAIYRR010000088.1 GCA_903928745.1 uncultured Actinomycetes bacterium
CACTACCCCCTTCGCATGTCTGTTTGCCTTGCCAAGGACTTACCCTTGTTGGGTAAACTCCCCCTCACGGTATTTCATTGCACCCAATAGACCTAATAGACCTAATAGACCTAATAGATAGGACCTCACGTGGAAATTAAGGCGATGCTCATCGATGACGATGACTTCACTCGCCTGCTCCTATCTTCAACTCTCAAAGACTTGGGTTATCACGTGGTTGCTGATGCCAGCACTGCAGCCGGGGCCATAAAGGCTGCCACCGAACATTCTCCCGATCTGGCCAGTGTGGATCTAGATCTTGGTGAAGGTCCGACAGGAATTGATGTGGCTCACGGACTTCGGCGAATTCTCCCAGACATCGCCCTTGTCATGCTTTCCTCATACGAAGAACCTCGCTTAATTAAAGCCAAGCAATTGGAATTGCCTGAAGGAACTATTTATGTCGTGAAGAAAGTTGTTGGAACGCCAGACATTCTAGAAAAGGCGATTAGCTCTGCCCTCAATCACGAAGGTTTCACGGCTGATGTCATTGAGGAAGATAACAAGATTAAGCGAGTGAGGCGCCTGAGTGATTCTCAAGTAGAAATTATGAGACTCGTCGCTTCAGGTTATACGAATGCTGCGATTGCCAAGCGACAATTTCTCACAGAGGCTTCAGTAGGCAAAGCGGTGGCCCGTTTGATTAAGCAGCTCAACATAGGCGCCACCGAAGAGCAAAATCAACGTGTTTTGATTGCTCAGGCATACTACGAATCAATCGGACCTTCCACTACTCGCCGTGGATAACGACCTTCCTGATATTCGGAAACGCCTAGGTGGCAAATGGTTATTCTCTTGGCAAGTTCTCGCACTGAGCGTTCCATTACTCCTTCTTAATACCGGCGCAAATATTGATGGACCAATTCACCACCTCAATAACCTTTTACCAATCATTCCCGTTACCGCGGAGATCTGTGTTGTTCTTGGACTTCTGGGAATAATTTTTGATCGGCTGATTTTTACAAATAGGGAAGAAACTCCGGTACCTCTTTGGGTCGTCCTCGCTGGTTTCTTCTTTGCGGGGGCCGGTATTGGGGGTGCTTCTTCTTTCTTATTAGAAAATCTCAATATCAGTGTGGCTCGCGGGATATTTCTCAACGGGCTTCTTGGAGGCATCTTTCTCATTTGGTGGGGCACGATGGTGACTTTGCTTCTCGATGGACGAGAACGATTTAGCCAGACTCGAGATTCGCTAGTCGAGGAAGCAGTACAGATCGAACTTGCCTTGCTTCAAGAGGCAGAAGTATCTGAACTTATGAGAATCTCTATCAGAAATGAAATCGAGCAAGAATTGACCAGCGCTAGAGGGGAATTCGCTAAGAGAATAGAAGGAGGGGAATTCGCTATACGTCCCAGCGAATGGAGCGAAATTGCCTCATCTATTCGTGATACCGCCAGCAATGTAGTGCGGCCAATGAGTAAACGTCTAAAAGACAAAGTTGAAGAAGTTTATGCAAAACCAAATCTGGGAACTTTCCTTTGGAATATCCTGCATTTTCAACCTTTTCGACCTGGTGCCTTCACTCTCGTTTATCTCATACGTACAGGTCCTATTGAAGTTCAGCATTTTGGAATTCGAATCGGCTTGGTCTCGTACGCCGTTGCTGCAGTCACAATCTTTATCACAATGAACTATGCCAATTTCCTTATGGAGAAATTCCCTCGCATACACACATGGATATTTATCGATGCCATTTTCATAATCCAGCTTCTCTACCTAATCCTTCACTTAACTCGCGAATTCGTCACCGGCATCCAAATCCCAAATCAAGAACTCTTCACAAATCTTTTGACCAGCATCCTATTCATTCTCGTCACATCTGGATTTGGAACTTTTAGGAATATTCATCAAGATATGACATCGTCATTTAAGGTCCATCTTTCACAAAATCAGCTTGAGGTAATGGCTCAAAGTATTCAACTCTCTCGCCTGGCCACTGAAGCGGCGGAATTACTGCATGGACAAGTCCAAACCAAATTAATCAGTTGCGCAGCAGCCATTGATCAAGCGCGCGCGTCGGGAAACGTCGAACAATTCAATCGTGCACTCTTGCAGGCTAGGGCAATCCTTGAACTGCCTATTGAGGATCGACAAGTGCAACTTGACGCAACAATCGAAAGAGAAATCGCGCGAAAATGTAATCTCTGGGATGGCTTATGCGAAATACATTGCGATATTTCCGAATCACTTCGGGATGTGACCGGAGTCGTTGCAGACAAAGTTGGACGCATTATTGAAGAAGCAATTTCGAATGCAATCAGACATGGCGGCGCAACTCAAATTCATATAAGTGTTCACGATAATATTCCCGAGATAATTTCCATTACAGTTGCAGACAATGGAATCGGACCGCAAGGGGGTCCTCAGGGATTAGGTAGCGACATCATTTCTCGCTACAGCTCGAACACCAATGTTCTTTCAAAGAATCCAACAGGAACAGGCTCAATACTGACTTTGCATGTGGGGAAATCCTGACGCGTTCGGTGTTACTCTTGCAATGAAAGACAACGCGAGTGTTGTCTCTTCTAACAAAAAACTTCCTGACAAGCTTTCTCGATAAAATAAAATCTAGGGTTCTCCCCATATTGTTCTGCACTTTTTCGAAGAAATAAAATTCAAACAATCTATTTTTTCTTTCGCACTAATTATCTCGCGCCTGACAACTGATTCTGCGCTACCGTGGTCCGTGATGCAAAAAGTCCTATTAATAACAGATGACGCATTTGAGTTATCTACCCTCGCTGCGGCGATGCGGCTACATGGCATCAACATAATTGGTGAATCAAATTCACACGAACACGCACTTTCCATATTTCGCAGCATGCATCCTGATGTCGTTGTAATCGATGTTCAATTCGCCTCACTTGGAGGCGTTGTATTTGCTCATAAATTGCGAAAGCTAAACCCTAAACTCGGAATCGTTCTCACAACTGCATGTCCCGATTTGAGACTACTTGGACTGGAAGAGAAAGATATCCCTCTTGGAACATTGGTTGTACTAAAGAGATCAGTCGCTGATCTTGATGTTATATGTGATGCCATTCCAGAGTCTCTTAAAGCCAATGAAGCAAAAGAAAAGATGATCTGGCTCAATGATCATTCATCGCTTCATGACAATGCGTTCACTTCCGTTCTTCACAAACTCACAAACACACAAATTGAGACTTTACGACTCGTAGCAATTGGACTAAGTAATTCAGAGATTGGTCGGACAAGATTTGTCAGCGAGAAGGCTGTAGAACAGATTGTGGCTCGGGTCGCACAGCAACTTAATCTCGTGCCGGATCGTCGCACAAACTTGCGCGTTTTGATGGCCGGAGAATATTTTAAATGGATTGGCGCACCTCGCCACCCTTTGTAAAGGCCGCATAACTTCTCATATGTAACATCGGTCGGGTATCGTCACGATTATGGATATTGACCAGATTCGCTCGGCGTGGACTGAAGTCCTCTACGCCCTTGAGAAGAAGAATCGAATCGCGTGGCTAGCCTTTTTTGACGCACGTTTGGAGAGCTTGGTTGATACAACTTTGCTTCTCGATTTTTCTGATAGCAATAAGTTCGCAACAGGTCATGAGTACTCAGCCATCCGCACAGATCATCGACTTGCGCTTCAGGAGGCGATTCTCGAAGTCCTCGGGTGCGAGCTTGAAATCATCGAGAAGTAATGTCCCGTAAGAAATTTTTTGCAGTTCTGATTTCAGGACTCTTGGCTTTCGCTACATTGGACATGAGCCAAGCGACAGCAACGCCGTCGACGCTCACTTTGACTCTCAAGCAAACACCTAGTGCATCGGAACCGATTGTGACTATGTATGGACAAATAAAACCGGCCAAAGTCGGCCTGAAAATCTCTGTCCAGGTCGAGCTGGATAAGAGTTGGCAGACCACTGATCTCACAGCGAAAACCACGTCGGGCGGTGCCTGGAAAGTTGAGGCCCTAGCTACAGCGCTCAGTGCAAGTGTTAAGTACCGAGTTTTTACCAAAGTTGGCACACAAAGTGTTTACTCAGTGGCTCGATCCATTGTTATTAAGCAAATTCCAGAAATTGCAAACGTTGATCCTGCAAGTTTGATTGATTTAGCCGGTCCAGGTGGGCGCATTCACGGAGTGGACATCAGCAGGTGGCAACATCCCAACGATAGAACGATTGATTTTGCGAAGATGTATTCAGCTGGTGTGCGCTTTGTGATGATCAAGGCTGCAGATTCGAAAGATATTTCCGATGCACAGGCGCTCAAGTACCTCGTGATGGATCACAATGCCGCGCAAGCTGCCGGGCTCTTTACTGGTTTTTACTATTACACAACTTTGCCTGATTCCACTGATCCAAATGTCATCGTCAATGATGCAATGGCACAGGCACAGAAAGCAATTTGGCGCCTGGCGAGCATTGGTGGATATAGTGATCGTGATCTTTCATTCGCGCTCGATCTGGAAAATAACTGTGTCAGAGTCAGTAGTACTGGAAAATGCACGAAGTACGCCGCTCGAAGTGATGTGACTTTATGGGCAACCACATGGTTATCGGTATTGAATCTTCGCACAGGGCGTACTCCCATTTTTTATTCGTATCCCCAATTCTTGGAAAATGCGATGACCCGCAGCGCCGAATTAAATAAGTATCCGTTGTGGATGGCGCATTACGGTATTAATCCCGCTGATCCACTTGCTCAGCCAGGACAAAAGAATGGCGGCTGCTTTGTGCATTCATGGACGCTGGCAAACTGTTCGGTCACCTGGAGTATGTGGCAGTACACCTCGTGCGGGATTGCGGGAAAGTACGGCGTGCCTGGCGGGCGACTTGATCTCAATGTTTTTCGAGGAACTCCAAACACTTTCTTGGATCTAGTAAAAGGTACTTGGGTACCTGAAGTTGCAGACCTCATGCCTGTTCAAGAACCAAGTACTACAACGATCAATTCCTTTTCTGCCAGTACGACAAATAAACCTGCAATTTTTGATGTCAGTGTTAATCGCCCAACGGGCAATCCTGTTGTCACCGGAACTGTCTCCTTTGTTCCTGAGGCACCGTTCAACCCGCCTGCACCTTTAACCCAAACAGCAGTTAGAGGATCCAGTGGAAATTGGGTGCTTACCGTTAAGGGAATTCCAGCTGGAACATGGAATGGCTCGGTATCCTTTAAAGATAGTTCAGGAACTCATGCAAAAAGCTCGTCACCTGTAACGCTAACTATTACCCAAGGAGCAATCCCGACTCCCAAACCAAGTGCGAGCCCAACACCCAAACCCACGATTTCGCCTGCGCCAGTTGTTGATCCTTGCAAGAACCAAATTAAGAATTAACAGCGCTCTCTTCTTGGAAGAGTTCAGCCAGTGCCTCACGTTCTCGAGAAACAATCTCCATGTACTCATCTATTGATTTCGCTCGCTCTTTCTTGCTCCATCCGAGTACGGGAGCGATGAGGTCAGCAATCTCACCAACCAATATCTCTGCGTTCTCTGGGACCTCAAAGGTCAACCGAGTCCGGCGGGAAATAACGTCGTCGACACTTTGTGCGCCTTCGTGGCTGGCTGCGTAATGAATCTCAGCCTTAATGTAAGGAAAGCTGGGATGCAAAGTTTGCGCTAAAGAAGGATCAGCAATAATTAATTCAAGTATTTCGCTGATAAGTGAGCCATGTCGATTGAGCAAGTGATCGATAGTGGCGGCGCTTAGTCCAGACTCCGCTTGAAGAGCGGGGATTTGTTGCATCAAAGCCAAGTACCCGTCTGCTCCAACAATTGGCAACTTGTCTGTGACCGAGTCTGGAACAGATCGCTTTAATTCTTTCGATGCAATATCGACAACGTCAGTGGCCATAATTCTGTAGGTCGTATATTTGCCGCCAGCAATACTCACAAATCCTGGTGCAGGTCGATCTACCGTATGTTCACGAGATAATTTTGATGTGGAGGCATCTGCTTTTCTCGAAACTAATGGACGAAGACCTGCATAAACTCCGATTATTTCAGATTCACGAAGTTTTGGTTTCAGTACACGATTGGCCTGATTCAAAATGTATTCAACATCTTCGCGCGAAGCCAAAGGTTCGTTCCGATCGCCTTTGTATTCTGTATCCGTTGTTCCCACTATCCATTCATTTTGCCATGGGATAACGAAGAGCACAGATGTTGGAGTCTTGAGAATAATTCCTGACTGAGAATTTATTGCCGACTTAGGAAGAACAATATGAACTCCCTTGCTCATGCGAACTTCATAGCCGGCTTTAAGTCCAAATTTCTCGTGGAGCTCATCGCTCCATACGCCAGCACACATGATTGTGACAGCCGCGTTAATGTTGATCTGTTTTCCGCTCACGGTGTCAGTTGCTACAGCGCCAACAACCCTTTTACCTTCGCGCACAAGTGATTCGCAACGAACACGCGTAGCGATTACCGCACCATGACGAGCGGCGGTTCGTGCCACCATCATCGTATGGCGAGCGTCGTCTACCTGAGCATCGAAATACTTAATGGCGCCTGTAACAATGTCTGGGCGAAGTGATGGTGCAATCGCCGCAATGCTTTTTTGGCTGATGTGTTTATGCCAGGGAAGCGCGCGATTGAATCCGCGCAAAACATCGTAAAGGGCAAGTCCAGCGCCCACATATGTGCGATCCTTAATCTTTTCGTGCAGTGGGTAAAGAAATGCCACAGGTTTTACTAGATGCGGTGCAAGTAAAGTGACAAGGGCTTCGCGCTCTTGCAGAGCTTCACGAACTAATTTGAAATCGTATTGCTCTAGGTAACGAAGCCCACCGTGAATCAATTTGCTTGAGCGGCTTGAAGTTCCGCTGGCAATATCGTTTGCTTCAATCAGGGCGACTCGGAGTCCTCGGGATGCTGCATCCAGTGCTGTTCCTACACCGGTGACTCCCCCGCCGATGACTAATACATCGAAATTTTGGGTACCCAATGCTTGGAGTGCGTTCTCCCGCTGGTTTGTGTCCAAGCGCGAATTAAACATCTTCTCCCATTTTCTAGAGACCTGCCATTAGGGTAAGCGTAACAGGGGGTGGGCAGGCATGTCGTCTTATGTAGGAAGCCTTGACCAAGGAACAAGCAGTACGCGTTTTATTGTCTTTGACCATGACGGAAATATTGTCGCGAGTGCCCAATCAGAACACGAGCAAATCTTTCCGAATGCAGGTTGGGTTGAGCATGACGCATTGCAAATATGGCAGCGGTGTCAAGAAGTTATCCTGGCCGCCCTTAATTCTGCGGGACTGTCAGCTAGTGAACTCTGTGCAATCGGCATAACTAACCAACGCGAAACCACCGTGATGTGGGATTCAAAAACCGGCATGCCCCTGCATAATGCGATTGTGTGGCAAGACATGCGCACTGCCGATTACTGCGCAGCCTTTTCGCAGGAGCGCCAGAAGCGCGTTCGGCATCTAACGGGATTACCCATTGCGCCGTATTTTTCCGCAAGCAAGATTGCGTGGTTAATAAAGAATGTACCGGCGGTTTCGTCGGCTATCGCTGAAGGAACTGCCTTGTGCGGAACCATAGATTCATGGGTGTTATGGAATTTATCCGGCGGGTCCCACTTAACAGATGTGACAAATGCATCTCGGACTATGTTGCTCAATCTTGAAACGATGGACTGGGATGACGAACTCCTTGCTCTCTTTGAAGTACCTAGATCTATTCTCCCCGCGATTTCATCTTCTTCAGAAATTTACGCATCAACCACAGCTGATGGTTTTCTCGGCGTTTCAATTCCTATTGCCGGAATTCTTGGTGATCAACAAGCAGCGATGGTTGGGCAAGCCTGCTTTGATGTCGGAGATTCAAAAACAACTTACGGCACCGGAAACTTTGCACTCGTAAACACCGGACGTGAAATCGTTCGGTCAAAAAATGGTCTGCTCTCAACCGTTCTTTTCAAATTTGGAGATGGCCCCGTCCACTATGCACTCGAAGGTTCGGTAGCAGTTACGGGTTCGGCAGTGCAGTGGCTCCGAGATCAATTAGGGATTATTCAGAGTGCCAGTGATGTTGAACCACTGGCAGCTAGCGTTGCAAATAGTCAAGGCGTTTATTTCGTCCCAGCATTCTCTGGCCTCTTTGCGCCATATTGGAGAAGTGACGCGCGCGGAGTGATCGTAGGACTCACACGCGCGTCAACAAAAGCTCACATAGCGCGAGCCACATTGGAAGCAATCTGCTATCAAACAAAAGAGGTTCTTGATGCAATGGTTGTCGACAGCGGCGTTGCGCTGACATATATGCGTGTCGATGGCGGAATCACGGCGAATGAACTCTGCATGCAAATTCAGGCTGACATTATGGGCGTCACTGTGACCCGACCACGTATCAGTGAAACAACCGCAATGGGCGCGGCATATGCAGCTGGTTTGGCTGTGGGATTTTGGAGTGGCATTGAGGAAATTCGATCCCAGTGGAAGATGGATAAGCAATGGCAACCTGCAACTGATTCAGATTCCCGAGCGATAGGTTTTTCTGGTTGGAAAAAAGCAATCGAACGAACATTCAACTGGGTAGAGTAAGCGCATTATGAATGAACAGATCCCATTGGCCAATGAAATTATCCGCAAAGATCGAAAGATGTCCGATGGGCGAACCATTCGCTACTACGACACTCAAGGCCAAAATAGGACTGCAACTGATCAGCGCCCACAAGAGGATCAACCAGGAATTGGCGAACTGCGCCTGGATTCGTTAGTAAATGAATGGGTGGCAATTGCTCCACATCGCCAAGGTCGAGTCTTTCTGCCGCCTAAAGAATTATGCCCACTGTGCCCAACGGTAGGTGAACTTCTCACTGAAATTCCAGATTCAGATTATGAAGTCGTTGTTTTTGATAATCGCACTCCCTCTCTGCGTGCACCTGATGAAGGATGGGAACTTCCAAACCGCACTGGACCATTAACGCCCAACGCTCCGGCAGCTGGCAAATGTGAAGTCGTTTGTTACACATCCGAACACGGAAACTCTTTTGCAGACTTGTCCGAACACCAGGTGCGAACCGTCCTTGAAGCATGGATTGACCGCACGCGCGAACTTTCGAAAATTGATTTCATCGAGCAAATATTTCCTTTTGAAAATCGCGGAGAAGAAGTTGGTGTCACGCTTTCGCATCCACACGGGCAAATTTATGCCTACTCATTCCTACCTTCACGTGTTGAGAAAATGCTCAGTGCGGCACGTACGTACAAAGAAGAAACGGGCAGAGTGCTATTTGATGATTTACTGGCTCGCGAAATTAAAGATGAGATACGCATCATTGCTCAAAATGATCATTGGGTTGCTTACACTCCTTACGCTGCGCGTTATCCCTTCGAAATTCACGTCACACCACGCAACCCTGTTGCGGACTTCACTGAACTTTCACCTGAGGTAGCGGATGCATTCGCACCCGTGGCACTTGAAGTTCTTAAACGCCTAGATGGAGTCTTTGGAATTCCGATGGCCTACATCGGAGCGTGGCATCAGGCGCCCGTCCGACATGGTCGAGATCTTCTACGGTTGCACTGGCAAATTACTTCTGTACGACGTGCTCCCGGAAAATTGAAATATCTCGCAGGGTCAGAATCTGCAATGGGGGCCTTCATTATGGATATGCGCCCAGAACAATCAGCCCAACAACTTCGCGACGTGGTCTTGTAAACCTCAACAACGAGCAGGTAGCGAAGTTGAGCACTATTCGACAGGTAGGACTTTAAGTACTTCTACTCCGCCGATATCGCCAAGAATGTTCAGTAAATCTGTTGGGTCACTTCCTGGAATCGCAACGGTGATGTCGTCATAGCCGCGCCCGTCTTCACTTTTCATCACTATTAGGCCACGAATATCCCCACCTGCAAAGCCAATTGCTGAAGCAACCGCGCCGAGGGATCCTGGACGATCAGGTAGGGAGACACTTAATCTAAATAAAGCCATGTCTCACCCTATCCTGACCTACCGATTTTACGAATTACCTGGTTGTTAATTTGAAGGAGCAGATCCAAGAGTGACCTTGTAAGTCTTCTTTGTGGCATCTGCAAGAGTTACCGCAATAGAAACGACATCTCCTGGCGTATAAGAGCGGATTCTTACAATCGCACTTATTTGATCAGGTATGCGGACTCCATCGATGGATGTGATGATGGAACCCGCTGGAATACCTGCCTTGTCTGCGCCTTCACCTGCACTGAGTTTAAGAATCTTCGCTCCAACGCCTGTGTAGCTAGTGTCAAAGAAAACACCAAGTACGGGACGAGTTGACGCACCCGTATCGATAATTTCATTTGCAATTCTCTTAGCCTCGTTGATAGGAATTGAAAATCCAAGGCCAATGCTTCCACTTTGTCCACCAGATGTCAGCGTTGCAATTGCGGAGTTAACGCCAACGATTCTGCCCTGCGCATCTAGAAGTGCGCCACCTGAATTACCTGGGTTAATTGCGGCATCGGTTTGAATTGCATCGATGTATGCCTCGGCTCCAACGCTGCCCGTAGAGACAGGACGATTAAGCGCAGAAACGATTCCGCTTGTCACTGTACTTGCAAGTCCAAGTGGCGAGCCAATAGCAACGACAGGATCACCGATGCTCAGTGTTGATGAATCTCCGAATTGAATTACTGGCAAATTGCCTTTAAGAATTTTAATGACAGCTAGATCGTAAGTGGTGTCGCGCCCAACAATCGTCGCTGGTGACATATCTCCATTGTTAAATTCAACGGTAATTGTTCCGCCAGATGCGGCGCTTTCAACAACGTGATTGTTGGTCAAAATATAACTTGATGTTGCACTTGTTCGGATAATTGAACCTGAACCTGTTCCTGAACCAGAAGGCGTGACGACATTTATGGAAACTACACTCGGTGTCACTGCAGCGGCTATGGACTTAACGCTTATGGCACCACCGCTGATATCAACGAGGGTGCGCGTTTTAGTGCATGTCCCATTGGTCGATAAGTACATGGCTTGAGTCTTGTTATCTACGCAAGCTTTGACTGTAGCAACGGGTGAAGTCACAGCAGTTGCGATTCCGCCAGCCAGGGTTGCTCCTAGAACGAATGCCACTCCAACTTTGAGCCCGCTCGAGCGAACAAACTTGTTGCGTATTACAGTCAATGACTTATGCACGGTATGTCGACCTTTCATAGATGAACTAGGGCTCAAGGTATAGCGAGAACTTCAGAATTGGACGGTCATTTCCTGAAAGTTTCCTAGGAAATCTTAACGACCACCAGGCTCAGACCAAGACGACCCAAGCCCCGTTGATTGCCACCTTTACTGAAGAAAGTGGGGTATTAGTAGGCCCACCTAAAACGGCGGCAGAATTAAATGGGTCAAAAGATGCGCCATGACATGGGCAGACGAGCGCTTTATCAGGGGCTGAATAAGCCACCGTGCAACCTTGGTGCGTGCACACTTCTGAATAAGCAAAGACTCCATTTTTGGTGCGGAAAACAATTGCAGGTGCTCCATCAGGTGTTGCAAATTCGTGACTCTTGCCAACTGCTAAATCAGCCAACTTAATTAACTGTTTTGCATTTGTTGATCCCGCTGCAGCCTTGGTCACGGTCGTGCTTTTTTGAAGGCCACGACCCAAGAGCATCGCCAATACAGAGGCAACGCCTACTGCGCCAATTCTTATCGCACCACGGCGATCCAGTGAAACATCCACCTTGCGCCGCTTTCCAACAAGAGTAAGAAAGTATGCCAACCACAAGACAGCGTATGCAGTATCGCTTCCAAGGAAATATGGCTTCACATGCCATGTCACTGCGATCCATAATCCAACAGACATTCCAAAGCCGATAAATGCAGTTGTTGTTGGTGCAATCCACAGAAGGGTCGCAATCCCAATTGCAAATTCAAGAACCATAACCATGACACCGATTGCCGTGGAGTGTTCAATCAAGTGGCGAAAGAAGAACCCCAGAGGAGATGATGTCGAATAGCCAGTGAGTTGTTTGCTGATCGAGGTGCTTGCTGTTTTACCTAAGAATCCTGGATCGGTGGCCTTATCCCAGCCCCCGTAAATCCATGTAACACCCAGCCATAATCGAATGAGACGAATGGCGGGAGTTTGGTTTCGCCACGAGGCAACGACGGAACGAACGTGAGTGCGCATCTTTGTCATAGCGGGAAGGATAAACGTTGAACCTGAGAATGTGCTCCCTGACTTGGACTCGAACCAAGAACCTGCCGGTTAACAGCCGGCTGCTCTGCCAATTGAGCTATCAGGGACTACTGCGACGGGCGCAGGCGCAAACTCTAGCGCACCAGGTGGGATGCTTCTAAATCCTCTCATCGAGGCAAAGAATTAGAGCTCTCCCAGCGCTAAATCGTGCAAACTTCGACGCCCCGCCTCTAATTTCACGAGATCAGTGAATAGAGCGGTGTATTGAGCCTCCTCCGTCACCGGATTGAGACGTTGAAGGGTTGATTTCACTTCTGCAATTGCCCGACTCATGGTTACTTCACGAAGCCTGGCAATAATCGACTCCACATATCTGGCCGAAACTTCTCCATCGGATCGGATGGGCTCGACCGAAAGTTCGGCAATGAGTGATTTCATATTCACATCATCAATCGCATCCATCCGCGCCAATGAATCCGCATGAGCATCAATGACAAGTTTCAACTGTTGGTAGGCCGGATGAGTGAATGCATCAGCTTCGATCTCTCCCCAACCTTTCGCTAAATCGGGCATTTGTAAGCGTGATTTCAAGACTTCCCGCTCTAAGGCCAAACGAGGTTCGGCGGGATTTGGACGCCAATCGGGATTGACGGTGGCCTCAGAATTCTCTGTTGGCGCAACCGTCTTTGCAGATTTTGCAACAACTGCCGAAACGGTTTCTACTTCAACACCAAGCCATCCTGCCAAGAGTCGCGTGTACTCAGGGCGCAGCGATTTATCGCGAATCTGACTAACAAGTGGTGCAGCGGCATTGAGTGCATTAACTCGACCTTCGGCTGAATCCAATTTGTGTTGCTTGAGTTCGGTGCGAATTGCAAACTCAAAAAGTGGCACTCGTCGGGCAATTAAATCTCGCAGCGCAAGATCGCCTTTTTGTTGGCGAAGATCGCATGGGTCGAGGCCATCGGGTTCGACTGCAACGAAAGTTTGCGTAACAAACTTCTGATCATCGTTAAATGCACGTAGCGCTGCCTTTTGACCTGCGGCGTCGCCATCGAATGTAAAAATGACTTCTCCGCGAAACGCATCATCATCCATAAGAAGTCTGCGCAGAATTCGAATGTGATCGGCACCAAAAGCTGTTCCGCAAGTAGCGACAGCAGTTGGAATCCCTGCTAAATGTGCAGCCATGACATCTGTGTAGCCCTCGACAATGACCGCTTGGCGTTTTTTCGCAATCTCCTTCTTTGCCAAATCTAAACCATATAAAACTTGGCTCTTTTTATAAATCGGCGTCTCTGGTGTGTTGAGATATTTTGGGCCGCTATCTACATCATCACTTGCTAATTTGCGAGCGCCAAACCCCACTACATCTCCAGAAATATCTCGGATCGGCCACATGAGTCGATTGCGGAAACGATCAATCGGTCCGCGCTGTCCCATCTTGGATAATCCAGCGACTTCGAGTTCGTCAATAGTGAAACCTTGGGTGCGTAAGAATTTAGTGAGAGCATCCCATTCATCCGGTGCATACCCGACTTCAAAAGTTGCACAGGCGGCTTTATCAAAACCGCGCTTTGTTAGTAAGTCGCGACCAAATTGCGCGCCAGGTGTTTCATTTAATTGCCCTTGGTAATACTTTGCGGCCGCAGCATTTGCGGCAATCAGACGCGAGCGCTGTCCTGGCGGTGTTGATTTGCCGCTGGAATTCTCGTCATAACGAAGTGTGTACCCGATGCGATCTGCCAAGCGTTCCACTGTTTCAGTGAAGGAGAGGTGATCGATCTTCATGACAAAGGCAATGACATCTCCACCTACTTGGCAGCCAAAGCAATGGAAATATCCCTTGCTTGGAGTCACATGGAATGAAGGGGATTTCTCATCGTGAAATGGGCAAAGACCTTTCTTTTGGCCTCCCCCGGCATTCTTGAGCTGAACATAATCTCCGACAATTTCATCTATGGGAGCGCGCTCACGGATGTAGGCAACATCCTCATCGTTTATGCGTCCGCTCATAAGCCTGATACTACCTAGGAGATCAGACGTGCATGAAGGGCATATGCGCCAGGGTCGGTCAAACTAGCAATCTGATCAATGACCACCCGCAAACGCTGCGCATCAGTATCTGCTCTGCGCCAATCTTCCAAGAATATGGAATCAAGGGTTACAGGGGCGCTTTCATAGAGCGCTTCCACTAATTCAGAGATGACTAAACGCTGTTTGGCGTATCGCTCCTGAGCAAAAGGTGCACTAATTAAATAATGACCTGCCACGGATTTTAGAAGACCAACCTCTATGCGTTGTTCCATCGGTACTTCAAGATCTGCGCAATAGCGAGTTAATCTTTCATCGCCATGTACTTTGCGCGTTTCAAGTTCTGCAGAAAGTACAAAGCGCCCTATAAGTTGACTAGTGAGATCCTTTACACGCGCTAACGATTTATGTGTACCGTCATAATGCGCTGGCCAACAAGAAAGTTTCTGCAACCGAACAAGTGCATCGCGCGCCTCTGATTCGTCAACATCAAGACCGTAATCCTCACGCATGACTTGATGCAACAAAGGTAGATCTTTCTCAAACTGCGCAAGGGTTAACTGACCGGCGACAAGTGCATCCTCTAAATCGTGAACCGAATAGGAAACATCATCCGACCAATCCATGATTTGCGCCTCAATGCAACGTTTCATGTGTGGCGCCGAAGATCGCATCCAATTAAAGATTTCTAGGTCATCGTCATAGACGCCGTACTTTCTGACTCCATCTGATTTGCCCCATGGATATTTCGTCACTGCATCAAGTGAAGCGCGCGAAAGATTTAATCCGACGGAGCGACCATCGGATGAAAGAGTTTTAGCTTCTAACTTTGTTAGCAAGCGAAAACTTTGAGCATTGCCTTCAAACCCCCCACAACTTTCGGCAAGTTTGGCTAAAGCGCCCTCGCCATTGTGTCCAAAAGGAGGATGACCTAAATCGTGTGAGAGGCATGATGTATCTAGCAGATCCGGATCGGCACCGAGTGAGTCCCCAAGTTCGCGACCAATTTGCGCTACTTCAAGCGAATGAGTCAAACGTGTGCGTTGAAAGTCGTTCTCACCTGGCACCGCTACTTGAGTTTTTGCACCCAGTCGGCGAAGTGAGGCTGAGTGGATAACGCGTGCACGATCGCGCATAAATTCAGTGCGTCCTGCGCGTTTTGCCGGTTCATAGACAAACCGTTCAAGATCGCTTTCTGTATAGGCGCTCATGCCGTTAATGCTATTACTGGCCAAGGTGATCACTCACATGAATTCCACGTCGCCCCAGCGTCACATATGCCAGATAGGCACCCGTTTCGCGAATTAAGTAGTGAAGTGAGGCCTTCGTCAGAGAATTTGGACCACTACGAACAGGCGAGCAATATCCGGCGGCGCCCATATCACTAGCCATCGTTATTGCTCTGAAGCAGTGATACGGATCAGTCACGACAAGGACGCTGTGCATATTCCTGCGCTTCATTTCTGCAATATAACTTTGGGTGCTGACGAATGTATCGCGACCTTTTTCAATGGCCGTGACTGCTGATTGCGCTATCCCATGCGAGAGCAACCATGACTTGCTCGATGCGGCCTCAGTTGTTCGATCACCTGGTGCGCCCGCGCCAACAGTAATAATTGCAGGGGCCAAACCTAGATCGTAAATTCTTTTTGCTTCTATGAGTCTGGCCTCGAGCGCCTCAGTGGGTACACCGTTGAATTGCGCGGTACCGAGCACAACAATTACATCGGCTTTAGAAATTGTTTGATTGTGCGCCGCGTAATAAGTTTTGATGACAACAAATGTTGGGACCACAAGTACCAACAAAATGAATGCACTAATTACTTTGCGAATTAATTTAAATCCAAACATCTCACCCGCCTGAAAATGCGTCTTCGAGTTCGACATGTGCTAATTCATCGGGATCCTTCAACCAACCATCAGGAAGCGTCACCGGTCTGCCGTGGCTTGTGCGTCCACGTGGTGCTTCACCAACTGCGACGGGATACGGCTGATCAACGAGCTGATCCAATAATCCGCGAAATTCTACAAGGGTGGAAACCATTCCAAATTGGCGACGAAGTGCGCTATTCACTCTAAAGCCCTTGAGATACCAGGCCATATGTTTGCGAAGGTCGCGACATCCACGTTCTTCTGATTCAAAATACTCAACGATTAACTGTCCATGTCTAAACATGATTTCACGTACTTCAAAAAGTGTAGGAAGGTGTCTGGATTCATCTCCGGCAAATGCGGCAACCAGATCCGTAAATAACCAAGGACGTCCCAGACATCCACGCCCGACGACGACTCCTGCGCAACCTGTTTCATTCATCATTGCCATACCGTCAGCGCCACTCCAAATATCGCCATTGCCAAGTACCGGGACGCCCGTTGGTTTTAAATGCTCGACGAGTCGAGTTATCGCACTCCAATCCGACTTACCTTCATACATTTGTGCGGCGGTGCGGGCATGAAGTGCAACCCAATTAACCCCCAAATTGGCGGCAGTTGTTGCCGCCTCCAAATAAGTTTCATGATCACTATCGATACCGATTCGCATTTTTACGGTCACGGGAATTCCAAATGGTTTTGCTGCCTCAACTGCGGCGCCAACGATTGCAGAAAAAAGTCTGCGTTTGTATGGAAGCGCGGCTCCTCCGCCTTTGCGAGTGACTTTAGGGACAGGGCATCCAAAGTTCATATCAATATGATCTGCCAAGTTTTCTTTTCCAAGCATCGTCACGGCAGATCTCATCGCATCAGGATCGACGCTATATAGCTGGACAGACCTTGGCCATTCACCTTTACCGGGAACGATCATTCGCAGCGTTTCTGGTCGACGCTCAATCAGTGCACGCGCTGTCACCATTTCGGAGACGAATAGACCAGCACCTAACTCACGACAAAGCGTGCGAAATGGAGCATTAGTAATGCCCGCCATCGGAGCCAATACAACGGGCGGATTAATCGAATAATCGCCAGTGGCTAACCGAAGGGTTAAGGGATTTATGACCCGAGCAGTCGTGGCGCTAACCATGCCTCTACTTGATCAAGTGCGATTCTCTCTTGCCCCATTGTGTCGCGATCGCGAATAGTCACTGCTTGATCCTCGAGAGTATCGAAATCAACGGTGATGCAATATGGAGTTCCGATTTCATCTTGGCGACGATAACGTCGACCGATTGCACCTGCATCGTCGAAGTCGATGTTCCAATTCTTACGCAATTGCGCAGCAAGATCTCGGGCTTTAGGAGATAAATCAGCATTGCGCGAAAGTGGCAACACAGCAGCCTTTACTGGCGCAAGGCGATGATCGAGTTTGAGGACAGCACGCTTTTCCATTACGCCCTTGCTATTTGGCGCCTCGTCTTCAGTGAAGGCGTCCATCAAGAAAGTGAGTGTGCAACGGTCAACACCAGCTGCAGGTTCGATGACGTAAGGGGTCCAGCGTTCATTGTTCTCTTGATCAAACCAAGATAAGTCTTTGCCCGATGCAGTTGAGTGTGCCTTAAGGTCGAAATCACCGCGGTTTGCAATGCCTTCAAGCTCTCCCCATTCGGTACCAGCGAATTCGAACTTGTATTCAATATCGGCAGTGCGCTTTGAGTAATGCGACAACTTCTCTTTTGGATGGTCGTAGACACGTAGGCGCTCGGGATTGATTCCAAGATCGGTATACCAGGCCATGCGAGTATCAATCCAGTATTGGTGCCAATCTTCATCTGTACCAGGTACAACGAAGAATTCCATCTCCATCTGCTCGAATTCACGGGTACGGAAAATAAAGTTTCCTGGCGTGATTTCGTTACGGAAAGATTTTCCAATTTGGCCAATACCAAATGGTGGTTTCTTACGTGATGTTGTTGCGACGTTATCGAAGTTGATAAAAATACCTTGTGCAGTTTCTGGACGCAGATAGGCTAAACCAGATTCGTCTTCTACCGGTCCGAGATATGTCTTGAGCAAACCAGAAAATTGCTTGGGTGTCGTGAATTGACCCTTATTGCCACACGCTGGGCAATTAACTTCTGCTAAAGATTCTGGTTGACGTTTATTTTTCGCTTCAAAGGCTTCTTCTAAATGGTCGGCGCGATATCGCTTATGACATGCCGTGCATTCAGTCAGTGGATCAGAAAATGTCGATACATGTCCAGAGGCTTCCCACACTTCACGTGCCAAGATGACGCAAGAATCTAAACCGACAACATCATCGCGACCCATCACCATGGATTTCCACCACTGACGTTTAACGTTGTTCTTAAGTTCGATCCCGAGCGGACCGTAATCCCACGCGGCGCGGAGGCCACCGTAAATTTCACTGGAGGGGTAAACAAATCCTCGGCGCTTGGCCAAACTAACAATGGTCTCTAAACGATCGGCGGCCATAACATTCTCCATCCGGCTGGCTGTCGGCGGTGCACAACCGATGAAAGTTGCAACCCTTAATTACTGAAGTTTACTGGCTCTGACTATTTTCATAGGCACCGGGTTCATCAATTGCCTGCGCTAATAAAGGAATTGTCTCCATCTTTACTCGCATAGAACTCAGTGCACGACGGTATGAGCCAACATTTGCCCACTTGGTCATCAAAACCCAGAGGGTTGGGTCATCAAGATTTTGTCCAGATTCACCATCGAGGTACCCAGCGCAGTCGGCAAGAGCCAATCGCGCTGCCTCAATCTGAGCCTCAAAATCAGAGGATTGCGCCAACGGAACGCTAAAACGGGCAATTGCGAGCATGGGCTGAGCCTAGCGGGCAAAAAGTGAAAATGACAATCATTTTCATTATTGCTATGGTCATGGCATGAATATCGCGCTGGTCTTTGCCGCTCTCACAGTTGGGGCTACAACACTCGGTGGTTTCGTTGCGCTTCGCTCTAAAGATCGCTTCCACTTATTACTGGGTTTATCTGCCGGTTTATTGCTGGGTCTTGTGGGTTTTGACCTTCTCCCTGAAGTCTTTTCAGATAATCACCAAACTTTCGGTGGGGTACGAGCAGTCTCTATCGCCATTGTTGGAGGCTTTCTTCTTTTACATATTTTGGAACGGCTCTTTGGTTCCCACGAACCCGCCGAATCAGATTACGGACACGATCACGAACATCACAACATTGCAGGCACATTAGGTGCAATCGCTATGGGTGGGCATGTATTTCTCGATGGTGTTGGACTTGGCGTTGCATTTCGTGTCAGTAACGCATTAGGTATCGCAGTCTTTTTGGCAATCGTCGTGCATGCATTCAGCGATGGCCTCAACACTGTTTCACTTCTTATCAAAAGTGGACAATGGAGTGAGCGAGCGAAATTACTTCTGGTTGTTGACGCAGTTGCACGGTTGTCCGGTGCAGCGCTCGGGTCCTACATAGCAATGAATTCTTCATGGCTCTCTCTTTATCTAGCCCTCTTTTCTGGATTCGTTATCTATTTAGCAACTTCACATATCCTGCCTGAAGCGCATTCACGCCATCCATCCAAATGGACACTGGC
>CAIYRR010000089.1 GCA_903928745.1 uncultured Actinomycetes bacterium
CAACGACGGCCTCAACGACAGGTGCTTCCTCAACAGCTGGAGCAGATTTAGCAGCAAGCTTGTCTTGCGCCTTCTTCTTCATTGTTGTTGCGCCTTCTTTTGGCTCGTTCATTGCACTGTGAACAGCTGCTTCGTAAGCAACGCTCTTGTGTACGCGAGGTGCGGCAACGCGAAGTGTTCCTTCGGTGCCTGGAAGTCCCTTATGTTTTTGCCAATCTCCAGTGACTTTCAAAATTGCCTCTACAGCAGATGTTGGAAGAGCACCGACGCCGAGCCAGTACAACGCACGCTCGGAGTTCACTTCGATGTAAGAAGGCTCTTGTCCTGGTGAGTAGCGACCAATCTCTTCAATCGAGAGACCGTTACGAGCCTTACGTGAATCGGTGACAACGATGCGGTAGTACGGGGTGCGGATCTTGCCCATGCGCATTAAACGTATTTTTGTAGCCAAGTGCTTGTGCTCCTGTAAGTGTTGGTGAACATGAATGTTTGGGGGTAGAGGGCCCCGAACAGGTTCGTAATTCTGCCATCTAGGGGTGAAAAGGCGAAATTGAGTCCGATTTAAGCCTGCTCCTCCTGAGCCCGTTTAGCAGGATTTCCTGACTTAGATTTCTTCTTCTGGATGACTTTGCCAGCTGGGCGGGGCATACCAGCGCCCATGCTTGAGCCCATCTTGGCCATGCCTGCTGGCATTCCAGCCGGCGTACCGCCATTTCGCATCTGTCGCATCATCTTCTGCGCCTGCGTAAATCTCTCCACGAGCGAATTCACTTCCTTCACGGTGCGCCCTGCCCCATTAGCGATACGAATGCGACGAGACCCGTTGAGGATCTTGGGATCGCGACGCTCGGTCGGAGTCATCGATTGCACGATGGCCTGGGTACGTGTGATTTCACCTTCATCGAAATTCTCGATCTGCTTTTTCATCTGCCCTGCGCCAGGAAGCATGGAGAGCATCTTGGACATCGAACCCATCTTGGACATGGCCTGAAGTTGCTCGAGAAAATCCTCTAACGTGAAATCTTCACCGCTTGCAAATTTACTTTCTAACTTGGCCGATGATGCAGGATCGAAAGCCTTCTTTGCTTGCTCTGCCAAAGTTGCGACATCGCCCATTCCAAGAATGCGAGAGGCCATGCGCTCTGGGTAGAAAATATCAAAGTCACTGATCTTCTCGCCCGTGGATGCAAACATAATCGGACGCTTGGTCATATGTGCAATGGAAAGCGCGGCGCCACCACGTGCATCGCCATCCATCTTGGTCAGCACTACGCCATCAAAACCCACGCCATCAAGGAATGCTTGTGCGGTGCGTACAGCATCTTGACCAATCATTGCATCGACGACAAAAAGAATTTCCGTAGGGTTAATGGCATCGCGAATTGCGATGGCCTCCTTCATCAAGGTGGCATCAACGCCTAACCGACCGGCAGTATCAACAATCACCATGTTGTGTTGTTTAGCCTTTGCAAAGGCAACGCCCTCTTTTGCAACCTTTACCGCATCGCCCACACCGTTACCTGGTTCTGGTGCAAAGACTGGAACTCCCACGCTTTCTCCAACAACTTGAAGTTGTGTTACAGCGTTCGGGCGTTGAAGATCTGAAGCAACAAGGATTGGGGTATTTCCTTGATCTGCAAAGTACTTGGCAAGTTTTCCGGCCAAAGTTGTTTTACCAGCGCCTTGTAGACCGGCAAGCATGATGATCGTTGGCGGTTGTTTTGCAAAACGAACTCGGCGCGCATTGCCGCCAAGAATCTCGGTGAGCGCGCTATTGATAATCTCGAAAATTGCTTGAGCTTGATTGGTTCCTGATTGTAAATTTGGCAGCGCCTCTAAAGCCTGAACACGTACAGTCTCTATGAATTCATTGACAACGCTCAGCGCAACGTCGGCATCAAGGAGCGCTTCATGAATTTCGACAAGTGCGCCTTCAATATCTGAGGGCGAAATCTTGCCGCGAGAGCGCAAGGAGCCTAAAACTCCGCCGAGCTTGGTGGTCAGTGAATCAAACATAAGAGTCCAACCCTATCGGAGCATTTCGCGCAGGCGATCCGCCACTTCTTCGGCTCGAGCCGTAGTCAATGGGCCACCGGCAATCTCTGTGACATACAAGGTGTCAATGGCTTCCGCGCCCAAAGTAGTCACAATTGCTGAACGAATATCTACCCGGCAACGTGTCACGGCATCACCAATCCGGAAGAGAAGACCTGGCATATCGTGACTTCGAACTTCAAAGACTGTGGCATCAGTAGATGCATTAGTAAATGCTTCAACTTCAGGTGGCGGGACAGGAATTGTTGGGCGCTTGGAATAGGAATCCACGCGCTCTTGAATTCGACGTTCAAGATCACTCTGTCCGCGAAGTGCCAAATCTAAATCATGGTGCAATTTCTCCGCCGTCGGTACCGGTGCATGGGGATCTAGATTCACAATCCATTGCATCACCGCCGATATTCCATGGGACTTGGTACGGGCAGATCGAACATCGAGTCGTGCCAAATTCAAAACACCCGCAACTATGGAAAGTAGACCTGGTCTATCTGGCGCAATGATCTCAATGTCGTAATCACTCTCACGTACAACAACGTCAACACGTAATGCGCCAATTTCCGCAAAGCCTCTTTGCTCGGCATCGAGTTCTGGTTGCTGGGCGATAGTCGTGCCACTCATCGCGGCGCGAGTGCGCCCTACCAAGTCCGCAACAAGTTTTGCTTTCCATGTACTCCAAGCTGCGCTACCTGTTGCCTCGCCATCGGCGATGCTAAGGGCATGGAGGAGTTCTAAAGTTTGAATATCAGGAATCACCGCAAGTACGGATGCAATGGTCGCCGGGTCATCAAGGTCTCGACGCGTCGCCGTTGCTGAAAGAAGTAAATGATGTTGCACCAACAATGTAAGAGTGTGAGCATCCTCTTCACTAAATCCAATGCGAAGTGCTAACGGTTTGATCAAGCGAGAGCCCCTGGCTGAATGATCTTCATGTGAACCCTTGCCGATGTCATGAAAGAGCGCGGCTACTAACAATAAGTCGGGGCGATGAACCCTGCGCGTGAGAGCAGCTGCATGAACCGCAGTTTCCACCATATGGCGATCTACTGTGTGGCGATGTAAGAAATTGCGTTGTGGCAAGGAACGCACAGTTGACCACTCAGGTAACCATTGCGTGATGATTCCTTCTTGGTCCAACGCTTCCCAAACTTTTACCATCGCACTTCCTGCGCCGATGAGCGCCACCAGATCCTCACGTGCCTCGCGGGGCCATGGATTGGGCAAGGTGCGCGCCTCAGATTGCGCCAAAGCAACACAGGAATCTATAGACAGTGGCAATCCAATTTGAGCTGCATTTGCAGCGGCGCGCAAACCAATTACGGGGTCATTTGATTGCAGAGCATCAATGTCAATCACTACTTCTTGGTGAGCAACACTGATACCGCGGGCAAGAGAGGTTGTACGTGGGCGACGCAGAATGCGAGCAAGGCCATCTTTGCCACGATGATCAAAACGGTGCCATGTTAATTGCACCAGGTAATCAATATCGCGAGCAGACTGTGCAACATCGCCCATCAAGGCATCTGCATCTGCATAACCAAGATCGAGTGCGACCTTATCTTGCTCTTGAAAGAGGAGTCGGTCTCGTGATTTACCGCTATGGCCATGAAGTGCTTCTCGAATATTAGAAAGAATAGATTCAGCGTTACTGATGCGCTCCAAGGAAACTTCCACCGCACCAGAGAGGGCGATAGCGCGCAGAGCATTGATATCTCGAAGGCCCCCGCGAGCTTCCTTCAAATCAGGTTCAAGTAAATAGGCTAACTCCCCTGCGCGTGTATGGCGCGCAGTCATGCTCTCTCGTAGCTGGGGCAATCTCTTCCGCGAATCTTTACGCCAATCATCCATGGCATCATGTTGAACTGCGGCAACAAGATCTTCATCACCGCAAATGAACCGAATATCTAATAATCCCATAGCCACTTTTATATCTTCTCGCGCAGCTTCTCGTGTCTCACTTCTTGTGCGAACAGAGTGATCGACACTGCGAGGAATATTTGGATTAGATGTTGTGCCATCCCAAATGGGATAAAGGAGTGAATTTACAAATGCTAATAAATCATCGGGAGTAAATTGCCCGTTATGCAAAAGAATAATGTCCAAGTCAGAACCTGGTGATAACTCGCCGCGGCCGTATCCTCCAACCGCGGCGAGTGCTATCCCATTTACTTCTCGGTTTGTCGCTGCCGAACGAAACAGCTCTGACAGTTCACGATCGCTCTCGTTCGATCGTGCTCTGCGCTCACGCGTTCCCACGTTAAGCCACCGAGTGCATTGATTTATCGATCAGATGAGGAGGAACTAGATCGCATCAACGCCGCGCTCGCCAGTGCGAACGCGTACAACTTGATCAACGGGGGTTGACCAAACTTTGCCATCACCGATGGAACCAGTGGAGGCGGCTTTAACTATGACATCGATGACGGAATCGGCGTCAGAATCATCAACGAGTACTTCCAGGCGAACCTTTGGAATCAAGTCAACGGTGTATTCAGCGCCGCGATAGACCTCGGTGTGACCACCTTGGCGACCGTAACCACTGGCTTCAGAGACTGTCATCCCTGCAACGCCGTGGGCTTGCAGTGCGTTCTTTACATCATCGAGTTTGAAGGGTTTAAGAATTGCTGTCACTAACTTCATGCAGACGCACCTCCTCGTGAAGAACTAGCCAATTCATAGGCTGATTCTGCGTGTTCGTTGAGATCGATACCTTCGAGCTCAGCATCACGAGTGACTCGGAAGCCAATCGTCTTGTTAATAATGAACCCAAGAATAAGGGTGATGATGAATGAGTAAGCAAGTACAAAGAAAGCGCCGAATGCTTGCTTTCCAAGGAGCGTTGTTCCCCCACCGTAGAAGAGTCCATCAAGACCAATGGAGTTCACAACATGGGTTCCAAAGAATCCGATGGACAGGCAACCCCAGAGGCCGCCAACAAGGTGTACTCCAACGACATCGAGTGAATCATCAAAGCCCAACTTGTATTTAAGACCAACGGCCATTGCGCACAGAGCGCCAGCAATTACACCGATCACAACTGCTGCCCAAGGTGCAACGAATGCACATGCTGGAGTAATTGCGACAAGTCCTGCCACCGCGCCAGATGCAGCGCCCAGCGATGTTGGGTGTCCATCGCGAATTTTCTCGACGATGATCCAGCCAAGAAGTGCTCCGGCGGTTGCTACCTGAGTATTCATAAAGGCAAGTCCTGCAATGCCATTAGCGGCCAATGCAGATCCGGCATTAAATCCGAACCATCCAAACCACAATAAACCTGAACCAAGAAGTACAAGTGGCAAGGAGTGTGGTCGCATGGATTCTTTACGCCATCCATGACGCTTTCCAAGAATCAGTGCAAGTGCAAGTCCGGCAGCGCCAGCATTGATATGAACTGCTGTTCCACCTGCAAAATCTTCCAAGCCTTTTCCAGCTAAGAAGCCAACTCCCGTAACGGTGTCGCCCACTTTATTTCCGAATGCGAAGACCCAGTGTGCAACCGGGAAGTAGACGATGGTGACCCAGAGGCCAACAAAGACTGCCCATGCAGTGAACTTTGTACGATCTGCAATGGCACCTGAAATAAGTGCTGGAGTAATAACTGCAAACATCAATTGGAATGCAGCAAAGACGAGTACTGGAATTGGATAGACGCCGCCGTTATTTGTTAAATCATTAACGACTCCTCCAAGACCTGAGAAAGAGATCGCTCCGTACCACTGAGAATTGGCCTTGTAACCAAATGCCAATTCGAATCCGTAGATGACCCACAGAACGCTGACAATTCCAATGGTGACCATCGACATCATCATCATGTTAAGGACACTCTTGGTACGAACCATTCCGCCGTAGAAGAAGGCAAGTCCAGGTGTCATAAGAAGTACAAGCGCGGTGCTCGCAAGCATCCACGCGGTATCGCCAGAGTTAAGAACTACTTGATCCATATTTCACGCGATTTCTCTCGATCTACTCGCCGTTGAGATGGGCGCAAATATGACCTACTCGCATTAATTAAAATGGCCAGTTATGTTACAAGTGGGTTACAAAAGCCCCTGGATGTAAATTTCAGGCTCAAATGGTGCAAAATCGGTAGCTGACTCCCCTGTGCCGATGAACTTAATCGGGATATCCAAACTTTGCTCTATAGCCAAGGCGATTCCCCCACGGGCGCTGCCATCGAGCTTGGTCAAGATCAACCCCGTGACTTCTACGCTCTCCGCGAAGACTTTGGCTTGGGCCAAGGCGTTCTGACCTGTCGTTGCATCCACCACCAGAAGGACTTCTTGAACCGGCATAACTTTTTCAATCACTCTTCGAACTTTGCCGAGTTCTGCCATTAAATCATTCTTATTATGTAAACGCCCTGCTGTATCAATAACCAAATAATCCATATTGCGTGCGAGACCTTGTTGGGCGGCATCGAATGCAACGGATGCGGGGTCGGCATTGGGTGCACCATGAATCACATCAATATCTAAACGCTCACCCCAAGTTTGTAATTGATCAACGGCGGCGGCGCGGAAAGTGTCAGCGGCGGCCAACAACACACGTGAGTCTTGTGTAGAAAGTGATGCAGCGAGTTTTGCCGCCGAAGTTGTCTTGCCTGTCCCATTTACACCAACAACAAGAACTGCTGTTGTACCTTCACTTGCACGAATCAAGGCACGAGATTTCTTGGAGAGCGCCAAACGCAATGTATTGAGAATTGCTTCTTCGGCATTTTCAGCTTTCGCAGATCGCGCAGCTCTGACAACTTCCGCGGAAAGGTGCGGTCCAAGATCGGCCTCTAGTAGCGATGCTTCTAATTCGTCCCAATCAGCAACAGAGGCATGAGCAGTGCCCTTGATCTTTGCAATGAACTTACCAAATAGCCCCATGATGATTAGGCCAGTGAGCCTTTATTCGCTATCAGTCTCGCGAAGGCGTTGAGAAATAACTTCGGTCACACCATCACCGCGCATCGTCACACCATAAAGTGCATCAGCAATTTCCATCGTGCGCTTTTGGTGAGTGATGATGATCAACTGAGAACTCTCACGGAGCTCTTCAAGAATTCCAAGGAGGCGTCCAAGGTTGACATCATCAAGGGCTGCTTCAACTTCATCCAGTACATAGAACGGACTTGGACGTGATTTAAAGATTGCAACCAAGAGAGCAACAGCAGTCAAGGATTTCTCTCCACCAGAGAGAAGTGAAAGTCGCTTGATGCGCTTTCCTGGAGGACGGGCTTCAACATCGACACCGGAGTTGATGGGGTCATCTGGTTCGGTCAAAATCAAGCGACCATCGCCACCTGGGAATAAACGAGCAAAAATTTCCTCAAAGTGTCGAGCTGTATCAACGAAAGCATCCATGAAGATCTGCTGAACGCGGTCATCAACTTCTTTAATAATGTCGAGCAAATCTTTCTTAGTGCGCTTGAGGTCTTCAAGTTGCTCGGCCAAAAAGCGCAGACGCTCTTCAAGTGCGCCATATTCTTCAAGTGCCAAGGGGTTAATTTTTCCGAGAGTGGCAAGTGAGCGTTCTGTATTAAGGAGGCGCTTTTCTTGCTGATCACGGCGATAAGGAATGAGTTCGGTCGCAATAATCTGACCATCCTCGGTCTCCATAAATGTAGGAACATCATTTTCTGGACCGTACTCCGCAATCAAAGTTGCAATATCAATTCCGAGTTCTTCCACTGCTTTGAGTTCGAGTTGTTCGATGCGCATACGTTGTTCGGCGCGCGCAATCTCATCTTGATGCACGATGGAGGTCAGTTGTTCCATCTCGACTGACAATTCGCGAGCACGAGCACGCACTGTGAGAGTTTCACCTTCGCGAGCAGAACGTGCTTCCTCTAGCCGTCCGCGTTCGGCAGCAGCTTTAGCGATAGAGCGTTCAATGTGAATGAGGGCTTCATATGCAGATTCAGCGATGGCCTGTGACACAACAGCGCCACGTGCGCGCGCACCGCGACGCACTACTGCGCGCTCTGAGGCTTCACGTTCGGCGATGGATGCATCCTCGAGTGCTTTGGCGCGAGCAGAAAGAGAATCAACACGCTCTTCACTTGTGCGAACAGCAAGGCGAGCCTCTACTTCAACACTTCGCGCCGATGAAACTTGGGTACGGATTTCTTCGGCAAGTGAGTGACTTGGCTCTTCAACATCTCCATGATGTTGCAATTGCTCTTGGGCAATCTCGAGTTCGCTCTCATCGCGTTTCTTGGCAGATGAGGCCTCTTCAATGGATTTATTAAGGCGCTCTACCTCTGCTGCCGCTGATTTCGCATGCTGTCCGGCAACGGCAAGTTGTTCTGTAAGAGCAGCAATGCGGGCATCTGATTCATTAAGTTTTCCAAGTGCCTCATCATGCTGACCCTGACGAGCGGCAACATCGGATTGCGCGGTGGCAATTTCAAACTTCAAGCGATCACAGACATGACCGATTGCAACTACTTGCTCACTCAAGTCATCGATTAGAGCTTTGATCTCGATCAAAGAAGCTGCAGATTTTGAACCACCACGTGCGCGAGATTGAGTAAATACATCGCCCTCTTGCGTAACGACAGTCAGATGAGAATGTTCGCGGATGATCTGCTCTGCAGCGCGTGCATTGGATGCAACAACAGTTGTTACTAGAAGTTGCTCGAGCAAGGCACTAATTTGCGCCGATCTCACGTGTGCAGTCAGCGGTGTGAGTCCTGCGGGAATCGAGCCAGAGTTGATGTGGGTACCAGGGGCAACAACAAGTAAATCGGCCTGACCTAAGTTTTCAGAGCGAAGTGTTGTCAGCGCAGTTACTGCTGCCGATAAATCCTGAACCACAATCGCATCAGCAAGTGAACCTAGGGCGCCAGCAGCTGCACTCTCCCAACCAGAATCAATGGTGATCAGAGATGCAACGCTTCCAAGGATATTTAGGCCATGAGAATCATTAAGGAGGGCAGTTGCGCCATCTCGTGTTTGAGATGTCAATCGCATTGCTTCTAACTTGGATTCAAGTGCATTTCTTTCGCGATCTGATGCGCGCTCTTTATCAACCAAATCAGACAAAGTTGTCTTTGCGCCTTCGAGTGCTTTCTTGGCACTTTCATACTGAGAATCAAGACCAAGTTCGCCAGAGTCTGCCGTTGTAATTTCTAATTCGTATGTGGAGTATTCGCGCTGAGCAGAATCGGCACGGGCTTGTGCCTCATCGCGTGCGGCAATCAAACGTGTGATCTCTTCTGAAATAGCGCTCAAGCGCGCTGCCAAAGATTTGATATGTCCTTCTTGGCG
>CAIYRR010000090.1 GCA_903928745.1 uncultured Actinomycetes bacterium
AGGTACGAGTCGTACCGCTCATCTCCACTTCAACGTGTAAAGCGTTGAAGATCGATGGCATTGCATCGGCTGGGAATTCAATATCCACCACCGGCCCGATTACTCGAGCAACGCGACCTTTACCTGTTGTCTGTGTCGACATCATTCACTCCCTGCACTGGCTGAGGCGAGCGCGTCTGCGCCGCCGACGATTTCACTGATCTCTTGTGTAATTTCGGCTTGACGGGCCGCGTTCGCAAGTCGGGTGAGCGACTTGATCAAATCATCAGCATTGTCAGTTGCTGACTTCATAGCGCGACGGCGAGCAGCATGCTCGGAAGCAGCTGATTGCAACATTGCGTTGAAGACTCGGGCTTCGATGTATCGAGGAAGGAGTGCGTTAAGCACCGTGCCCGCCTCTGGTTCGAACTCATACATGGGCAATAATCCGGCAGGTACTGGTGCATCACTCTCAACAACTTCAAGAGGAAGCATGCGCTTTGCCATTGCATTTTGGGTCAACATAGATTTGAACTCAGTAAAGATAATGTGGATTTCGTCCACACCATGATCTTCGCTGTGAGCATCGGCAAGGAAGGCCTTAATAAGTGCATCGGCAACTTCTTTTGCATTTTCATATGTTGGGCTATCGGAAAAACCAGTCCATGATCCTGCAATAGCGCGGTTGCGGAAGCGGTAATAATTCACTGCTTTGCGACCGACTAAGTAAGAAGATGTTTCCAAACCACGCTCTTTAAGAAGGGCTGCTAACTGCTCGCCTTCTTTAACTGCGTTGTTGGAATATGCACCAGCCATACCTCGGTCAGCCGAAATAATCAGAACTGCTGCACGCTTTGGATTCTCAGCTGGAGTAGTCAAAGGGTGATTGGTTGATGAATACGTTGCTACGGCGCTCACCGCACGGGTCAACTCATTTGCATAAGGAGTTGACGCTGTGACTCGTTGCTGCGCCTTGACGATACGGGAGGCAGAGATGAGCTCCATGGCCTTCGTAATCTTCTTGGTCGCTTTAACCGAGCGCATTCGTCGGCGATAGACGCGTAGTTGGGCACCCATTTTTTACTTCTTCACCGCCGGTGGGACATGCTTTGTAATCTGCTCGTTGCCTTCGCTATCGAGAGCTTCAGCTGGAGCTTCATTCAGTGCCTTTGCAGCACTGGAAACAAAGCGTGTCTTGAATGCAGTAACTGCTTCAACCATGGATGCAACAGTGTCGTCTTTGAGTTCTTTAGTCTCTGAGATGACATCAAAGATTGCTTTGCGTTCGCGACCAATGAACTCAATGAGTTCTGCTTCGAAACGACGAATATCAGCAACAGGAACATCATCGAGTTGACCTGAAGTACCTGCCCAGATGGAAACAATCTGGCTCTCAAGTGAATACGGTGAATATTGACCCTGCTTCAGAAGTTCAACCATGCGAGCACCGCGCTCGAGTTGTGCCTTTGATGCAGCATCAAGATCGGAACCAAAAGCTGCGAAAGCTTCGAGCTCGCGGAACTGAGCCAAGTCAAGACGCAAACGACCAGCGATCTTCTTCATTGCCTTTGTCTGTGCAGATCCACCAACGCGCGATACAGAAACACCGACGTTGATAGCTGGACGAACACCTGCGTTGAAGAGGTCGGTCTCAAGGAAGCACTGACCATCGGTAATGGAAATTACGTTGGTAGGAATAAACGCAGAAACGTCATTTCCCTTTGTCTCAATGATTGGCAAACCAGTCATTGAACCGCCACCGAGTTCATCGGAAAGCTTTGCGCAACGCTCGAGAAGACGGGAGTGTAAGTAGAAAACGTCTCCAGGGTATGCCTCGCGGCCTGGTGGACGACGAAGCAATAGAGAGACGGAACGATAAGCCTCTGCTTGCTTGGAAAGATCATCAAAAACAATCAGTACATGCTGGCCGTTATACATCCAGTGCTGTCCAATGGATGAACCGGTGTATGGAGCAAGGTACTTAAAGCCTGCAGGATCTGAGGCAGGTGATGCAACGATTGTTGTGTATTCCATTGCGCCGGCTTCTTCAAGAGATGCCTTAACGGATGCAATCGTTGAACCCTTTTGTCCAATAGCAACATAAATACATTTCACTTGCTTCTTTGGATCGCCAGTTTTCCAGTTTTCAAGTTGGTTAATAATTGTGTCAACAGCAACCGCAGTTTTTCCTGTCTGGCGATCACCAATGATTAGCTGGCGCTGTCCGCGACCAATAGCGGTCATTGCGTCGATGGCCTTGATTCCTGTTGCAAGTGGTTCCTTAACAGGTTGGCGCTGAACTACTGACGGAGCCTGCAATTCAAGTGCGCGACGTGCATCGGCCTTGATTTCGCCTTTGCCATCGATTGGACGGCCAAGTGGATCAACTACGCGACCAAGGAATGCATCTCCCACTGGAACGGAGAGAATTTCACCGGTACGACGAACTGTTGTTCCTTCTTCAATTCCTGCGTAATCGCCCAAGATAACAACGCCGATTTCGCGGACGTCGAGGTTAAGAGCAAGACCGAGTGTGCCGTTTTCAAACTGCAGCAACTCGTTAGCCATGGTGGATGGCAAGCCTTCAACGCGTGCAATACCGTCACCTGCTTGCGTGACTGTACCCACCTCGTCGCGTGCTGCGACACCTGGATCGTACGACTTTACGAAGTTCGCAAGGGCATCGCGAATTTCTTCTGGTCGGATCTGTAGCTCGGCCATCTTTATCTCCCTTAGTTATCTCTTAATTAATTCTGCTGGCCAACGAGTGAACGTCCGGCCCCTGCTAAACGATGGCTAATTGATCCATCGACTACTTCGTCAGCAAATCTGATTGAAACGCCACCAACAACTGTTGGATCAACTTCGATATTTACGCGAACTGGTTGTCCAACTTGCTTGGTCAACGCCGCCACAAGGCGATCGCGCTGTGCGGTGGAAATTTCGGCAACAACGCGAACGTGCGCAATCACGCGGTCGCGACGGGCCGCGAGGGCAAAGAAGTAATCAGCAAAAGCTGATTCAATGCTGCGGCCACGCAAATTGTTTACTAGGTGAGTCACCAATTTGGCTGTTGATGTTGAAGCGTTCTTGCCAAGCAAATCTGCAACAAGTGCGCTCTTGGCTTCAACTGCGCCAGCGGTAATGAGTGCCTTGCGAAGATCAAAGGAATCACCAATTGCTAGCGATGTTGTAAAGAACTCTTCTTCTACGCGATCAAGTTCGTTGGCGATATTGGCAGCGGATGCTTCGGCTTCAATAGCAAGTTGCTCGAGCACAAGTACCAAGTCACCGGAGGATGACCAGCGAAGTGAAGAAATGTTCTTAACTACCCCAAGGGCTGGTGCGCCAAGTGTCTTACCGAAAAGATCGGAGACGAGTGTCGCCTTCGCAACATCAGTACGTGATGGATCAGTAAGTGCTCTGCGCACTGTGATATTTCCAGCAAGTACATCTCCAGCGAAAAAGAGTTCAGAGCAGAGCGCAGAAGCGGCTTGGGTTGTTGCACCCTTGACCGCTGTGTCCAAGGTGGCGCGAGCAACCTGCAAAGATTGCCGGCTGCTGCCACCAAAATGCGCTCTCATCTGATTCTTCTCCTAATTATTTCTTGTTACTTTGATTTTTCGAGATCGTCGAGAAAACGATCCACGACTCGTGATTGTCTGGCCTGGTCATCAAGTGCTTCTCCAACAATCTTGGAAGCCAATTCAATAGCGATCGTTCCTACTTCATTGCGAAGTGATGTGATTGCTTGTTGACGTTCAGCTTCGATCGAGGCGTGGGCTGATGCAGTAATGCGTGCTGCTTCTTCTTGAGCTTTGGCACGAAGTTCTTCAACGATCGCAACACCGTGTGCGCGAGCTTCCTCACGCATTGTCTGGGATTCTTCACGAGCCTTGGAGAGTTGTTCGTTGTACTGAGCCAACGCACGCTGAGCTTCCAGTTGCGCCTTCTCGGCACGTTCAATGCCACCTTGGATTGCCTCTGTCCGAGCAGTGAATGCCTTTTCAAACATTGGCACTACTTTGGAGCGCAAGACAAGGAAGAGAAGTGTGAACGCGATTGCGCCCACGATTAATTCTGCGGTGTGCGGAATCAACGGATTAGCGTTCTCCGCCGCCAGATTAATTACGTGCATCACTGCCCTCTTTCTAGAGTCTCTAAGAAGTTAAATGAATTAGAGAACGAATGCGAGAACGAGGCCGAAGAGAGCAAGAGCTTCAGCAAGTGCGAATCCGAGGAACGCGATTGGCTGAAGAACGCTACGTGCTTCTGGCTGACGTGCAACGCCGCTGATGTAAGCAGCGAAGATCATTCCGGTAGCAATCGCAGGTCCGATTGCTGAGAGGCCATAACCGACCAGGTTGAGCGTGCCTTTCATAGTTCTTACCTTTCCAGTTGTTTAGTGCTCGTCGGCAAGGGCGCCGGCGATATAGAGAGCTGTAAGCAGAGTAAAAATGTACGCCTGCAAACATTGGACCATGAATTCAAAGAAAGTCAGTCCGATGCCGAAAGCAAAGGCAAATGGACTGATCAACTTCAAACCGATGACCCCCTTGAGCAGATGATCTCCACCCAAGATGAAAACGAGAAGGAGCAAGTGCCCCGCGAACATATTCGCAAAAAGACGAAGGGAAAGAGTGAGTGGTCGAACAATAAAGAACGTTGCAAGTTCTAGTGGCGTCAACAAAATGTAAGCGGCCTTAGGAACACCAGGCATGAACATGATGTCCTTCATGTACTTGCGGATACCTTGCTTGCGGATACCGATGTAATGGAAGGTGATGAATGTGAAGATGGCGAGTACGTATGGAAAACTCACATGCGACATCGCTGGGAATTGCAAAAGTGGAACGATTCCAAAAATATTATTTGTGAGAATAAAAGTAAAGAGAGTAAATAGATACGGCACAAAACGCATGAAATCGTGGCCGATATTGTCGCGAGCTAAATCGTTGCGAACAAAGCCGTAAATACTTTCTCCGGCAAACTGCAACTTAGAAGGAACAATTGCTGCTTTACGAGATGCCATGATGAAGAAAACTGAAATCATCAATACGGAAAGAAAAACTAAAAGTATTGGTTTTGTTGTGTATTCATTACCTGCAATTACGGGTGGGAGATTGAAGTCGTTCGTGCTCGGCGGGACGAATCCTTCGCCAGATCGCAACAAGTGCACCAAAGGCACGCGCTCACTCCTCATCGGTTGAAAATTCGAGAGAAACCTTGCAAGGCCTTTTACTGCGCTTGCGGGGCAACCTTATTGCCTAGGGTTCAAACCTGTGAAATCCACAGGAAGTTACCTTCCTTACTATCGGGCTTACTCCCGGGCTTACTCCCGACCAAAGCGCAGCCAGACCAGATAGATGGAGGCGCCCATTCCCAGGAGCAGGCCGCCCAAAAGGAAGAAGTGGGTGTGAAGCCAGTGGTCGGCGGCCCAGCCAACGCCTCCCCAAAAGAGGAGCCCGGAGAGGAGGTACCCAAATATCGACCAGGCATCGCCTTCGTTATGTGTCATGGGGTCTCCTTCTTGGCAGGGGTTTGCGGCAATGGTAGATGGATGCGAAGTTTGAGGAAACTGCGGATCTCTCCCCCTAGCCAGGCGATGGTGAGGGCAATGGCCACGACCCCAAAACTGGCCCGATCGATGCTGGATCTGGAGGTGAAGTTGGTCAAGAGCCAGAGAAAGAGCCCCAAGACGCCAATCTTGGCGAAATAGGAAAAGATCGCCAGAGCGAAGGTCGTCAGCGGGTCAAGTTTGCGAGAAATCGCCGAAACTCCCAAGTGGACCGCGAAATACATGACCACGACGAACTGGGCTAAGAGCGCGGCAAGGAGTCCTGGCTTTCCACGGACCACAGTGGCGATGATGATTCCCAAGAGTCCGACGGCGAATGACGGGATGAGCGCTCCCCGAATCATTTCTCGCTCGTTGCTGGCAGGTGTTGTCATAGATCGACCTTAATGCGCCTGGCCGCTATCCAATGTCGCGAAATGGAAGTGCTCACAAGTGCCAGCGCGAGGACTGTCAGGGCTGCGACCCAGAGTGGTTCGAAGGCTAGGACTGTTACGGGTATTGCAACTGTGGCAGTCCAAAAATACATAATCACTGCAGTGCGCTGATGTGAATTTCCATCACCGAGCAAACGATGGTGCAGGTGCTCTTTATCTGGAGCAAATGGGGAGCGACCAGAGAGCACTCGTCTAATTACCGCCAACAATAAATCGGCGAGTGGAATTGCAAGAACGGCGAATGGCAAGAGCAGAGGCAAGAGCGTTGGGCCTTCGTTCTCTGCTGAGATTGCATTGGCATCAATTTGACCCGTAAGAGTGATTGCAGCTGCGGCAAGTAACAATCCAAGGAACATCGAACCTGAGTCGCCCATGAATATTTTCGCAGGATGAGAATTGTGCGGAAGGAATCCGATGCACACACCAATGATGATTGCAGTTACCAGTGATGGTGAACCTGCACGACTAAATCCATAGACAACTGCTAATAGATAAGCGAATGCAAAAAATGATGCACCAGAGATTGCAACGATTCCTGCGGCTAACCCATCTAATCCATCAATGAAGTTCACCGCGTTGACCGTTACCAAAACAATCAAAACAGTTAATGCTTGTCCAATACTTGGTGGCAAGGTCACAATGCCATTGATGGGAAGCCAAAGAATTTGAATGCCATACAAAAGTAAAATGCCAGCAGCCAGGGCTTGCCCAGCTAATTTCGTGAGTGCATCTAACTGAAAACGATCATCGGCCATTCCTAGGGCAATGACAAATGTTGCGGCTAAGAAAATTCCTTCGAGTTCGTGTCCGAAAGATTTCCCGACCAAAGAAAGATGTCGAACAATCAAAAGAGTGAGGGCCATGGAAATCCACATGGCTAACCCGCCCCAACGTGCTGTGGGAAGTTCGTGAACATCGCGACTTCGAATCTGGGCAACTGCACCAAATTTCTCAGCGAGAACTTTCACTCCAGGCGTGACTACATAACAGAGCACAGCGCTTAGAAGCGTTGTGATCAAGTATTCACGCATGAATTATCAGCCCTTTAAGCAGTGTAGATAGGAAAGCGTGCAGTTAATTCCTTAACTTCGCTACGAATTCCAGATAAGACTGCAGCATCATCGGTGGCAATCGCGCGCGAAATCATCGAGGCGATTGACTTCATTTCGCCTGCTCCCATTCCTTGCGTAGTGGTTGCGGCAGATCCCACTCGAATTCCACTTGTAACTGCTGGTGATTCTGGATCAAAAGGAATGGCGTTCTTATTGAGAACGATTCCCGCTAGACCACAGCGCTCATCGGCAACTTTGCCATTGACTCCTGTGCTTCGAATATCAATGAGTGCAAGGTGGGTTTGAGTTCCGCCAGAGACTGCGCGCATTCCTTCATCTTCCAAGGAAGCGGCAAGCACCTGACAATTCGAAATAACGTTCTTGGCATAGGTCTGATACTCAGGAGTTGCGCACTCTTTAAGCGCAACGGCTTTACCTGCAACGGCAGACATGATTGGTCCACCTTGCATGCCAGGAAAGACTGCCTTATCAATTGCAGCTGCATGTTCGGACTTGGACAAAATCATTCCACCACGTGGACCACGCAATACTTTATGTGTTGTGAAGGAAACAACATCCGCATAAGGAACAGGTGAAGGAATTGCTTTGCCTGCTACAAGACCAATGAAGTGCGCTGCATCTACCCACATGATTGCACCGACTTCGTCGCAAATTGCGCGCACCTTTTCAAAGTCGATCAAACTTGGATAGGCGGTAGCTCCAGAACAAATCATCTTTGGCTTGCTTGCAATTGCAAGGCTACGAAGTTCGTCATAGTCAATGAGTTCATCCTCTTGACGTACACCGTAGGAAACAATGTTGAACCACTTACCCGAGAAATTAACTTTCGATCCGTGAGTCAGATGGCCACCATGTGGAAGTGACATTGCAAGCACAGTGTCTCCGGGTTTGGTGAATGCTGCATAAACAGCGACATTTGCGCTGGCTCCTGAGTGAGGCTGAACGTTTGCATGCTCTGCACCAAAGAGGGACTTTGCGCGGTCAATCGCGAGCACCTCTGCCTTATCTACTTCTTCACAACCGCCGTAATAACGCTTGCCTGCATAACCCTCTGCATACTTGTTAGAAAGTGTTGATCCGAGAGCGGCGAGGACTGCACGTGAAGTGAAATTCTCGCTCGCGATCAATTGCAAAGTTGTCTGCTGACGTCGCAGTTCTGAGAGCAAGATCGCCGCAATATCTGGATCTTGTTGTGTGAGTAGATCGAAATCTGGACCGTAAAAAGGAGTATCTGACATGGCACGTAGCCTATGCGGTCAAGGGTCCAGAAATCTGCGGGACTACCTCTGATAATTGTGTGAGGGTAACCGCCCCCTCCCGAGCGACCGTGAGAATAATCTCCGTCGCGTTCACCAATGTGGAGAGGCCTCCTTGCACGATAACTCCGCCATCAAAAATCCCCTGAACAACTCCTGCGCTGAGGTGAATATCTTCTGCACTTTGTATGGGTTTGCCTCCGACAGATGCTGCACTTGCCACCGCTAGAGGGCCGCTCTTCTTTAGAAGTTCCAGGACGAAACCTTCAGATGGAACGCGCACACAGATATACCCGAGGCGATTTTCATCTCCTAAATCCCAGGAGAGTCCATGAGAGGGCAGAACGGTAAATGAAATAAGTCCGGGCCAAAACTTTGCCATGAGTGCGCGAGCTGATTCAGAAATCTCGCGGGCGATGCCATCGAGCACATCGATCCCACCAACGAGCACTTGGGCAGCAGTTCCTAGATCATCTCCCCGAGCGGCATGAATTGTTCGTACCGCGTCATGAGTAAATGCATCAGCAAGAAAAACGTAGCCAGTTTCCAGTGGAGCAATGATGACGTATCCGGCTCGAATCCATTCAAGTGCTTGTTCTATATGAGAATCAAAATCTCCTGATTGCAGATCAATTACTTGACTCATGAGGTTTTCTTATCGCACTAGTCCATCGAGGACGGTCATTGAGATCATGATGAAGTTTGATATCTTCGAAATCTTTTTGCAAGAGCGAGGCAACTGCCAGTCCTTGTTCTTCTCCATGTTCGGAGATAAAAAGCCCGCCCGATTTCAATAAACGCGCTGCAGCTTCGTAAAACCTACCCGGAACATCCATTCCATCGGGTCCGCCAAAGAGGGCAACATGAGGTTCATAATCGACGACCTCTGCTGGCAAATTTTCACCACTGGGGACATACGGTGGATTGGCAATAATGAGGTCGGCCTTCACTCCCATTAGTGCAGTGGAAACATCTTCCTGAACAATGCGGACATCGACGCCAATAGCTTCAATATTCTTACGTAACCAAAAGACAGCGTCTGGATCTATTTCGACCGCAATGACGTGGGCATGTGGTGATTGCGTAGCAATTGCTAACGCTAGAGAACCGGCGCCTGCTCCAAGATCAATCACACTTGCTGGGCCATCAAAACTTTTCAGGTGAGCAACAATGCGATCGATCATTAATTCAGTTTCTGGGCGTGGAATCAGCACTCCTGGGCCAACATGCAAAGTCAGATCACCGAAGTAGGCCAACCCCGTTATGTATTGCACAGGTTCGTTAGCAAGGCGGCGAGTGATGAGTTGGGAAAAATGTTCAATCACTAAAGTCGGATCATCCAAAGCCGAGACGGCATTCTCAACGCGAATAGGGTGATGCAAGTCCATCCGGCTGATTCCTAAAAGGTGCGCCAATAAATGCTCTGCATCTACTTCTTCAAAACCAGCGTTACGTAATTCTTTCTTCGCTGGCGTCAAGACTTCCCGAACATTGATAGACATAAGTTTTAGTTAGTGGAAGCTAACTTTGCAGCCTTATCTGCATCGAGCAAAGCTTGAATCATTGGGTCGAGTTCGCCATTGAGTACTGCGTCTAAGTTGTTGGATTTGAAATTCACTCGGTGATCGCTGATACGGTTTTCTGGATAGTTATATGTACGAATTCGCTCGCTTCGATCAACGGTACGGACCTGACTCTTGCGCTCGGCCGATGCGGCTTCCATTGCTGCCTCTTGCGCGGCGAGCAACATACGGGCACGCAAAATACGTAGCGCAGACTCTTTGTTCTGCAACTGACTTTTTTCGTTTTGGCAGGAGACAACAATCCCCGTTGGGATGTGCGTAATGCGCACTGCTGAGTCAGTTGTGTTAACGCTCTGACCACCAGGACCACTAGAGCGATAAACGTCAATGCGCAGATCTTGCATATTAATTTCTACTTCAACTTCTTCAGCCTCAGGTAAAACCATGACACCGGCAGCGGATGTATGAATACGCCCCTGTGATTCGGTTTCAGGAACGCGTTGCACACGGTGCACTCCGCCTTCAAATTTCAAACGTGCATAAGGTGATTTACCTGGTTCAGGAATTCCTTTTGATTTCACTGCCACAGAAATATCTTTATACCCGCCAAGATCGCTCTCGGTGGCATCAATGATTTCTGTCTTCCATCCATGTTTTTCTGCGTAACGCAGATACATGCGAAGCAAATCACCAGCAAAAAGAGCAGACTCGTCTCCGCCAGCGCCTGCTTTAATTTCCAAAATAACATCTCGGTCATCATTGGGATCTCTTGGCAAAAGCAATTCTTCAAGCGTTGTCGCGGCTTCATCGCGTGCAACCTCTAGCGATGGAATTTCAGATGCGAAATCTTCATCAACTTCTGCTAATTCTTTAGCGGCGGCCAAATCATCTTCGGCGCTCCTCCATTGACGAAAGCCGGCAACGACTGGACCAAGTTGGGCATAGCGTCGACCCAATTGGCGGGCCTTACCTTGGTCATTGTGAATATCAGGGTCAGCCATCTGTGCTTCAAGTTCGGCGTATTCGCGAACGAGCTCATGAGCCAAGGCAAAGCGATCATCGTTACTCATCTTTGCCTCCTAACTTGTACATGAACAACAGAGAGAAAAACTTAGAAAAGAAAAAGACCGCAGCCGTTACAGAAGTAACGGTTGCGGTCTCTTTAGAAAGCTACTTGACGCCTGATTTTCCGAAGCGCTCTTCGAACTTCGCAACGCGACCACCAGTGTCGAGGATGCGCTGCTTGCCTGTGTAGAACGGGTGGCATACAGAACAGACTTCAACATAAATGGAACCGCTAGCAACAGTCGAGCGAGTCATAAAAGTCTCGCCGCAACCGCATGTGACCTTTGTGTCACCGTATTGCGGATGAATCTCTTTCTTCATTTCTTTACCTCTCTTAGGGACTGGGTCGCTTTTTCAAGTCGTGAACCAGTTCGTGATGGCCCAAGGGTAACGCCGAGGCGCCACCTTTGGAAATCGGTCAGCTTTTTGCGCTTATCTAGGGGCTTTAGCCTTCGTTGCCAGGACCCGCTGTTGTCTTCTGGATCTGCATCAAGAATTCAACGTTGGACTTGGTGCCCTTCATCTTCTCAAGCAAAAGCTCAAGTGCGGCTTGTGGCTCGAGTGCATGCAGTACACGGCGCAATTTCCAGACAATGTTGAGTTCTTCTGTGCCCATGAGGATTTCTTCCTTACGGGTACCAGAGGCCACAACGTTAACGGCTGGGAAGATGCGCTTATCTGCAAGGCGACGATCCAGGATGAGTTCCATATTTCCTGTGCCCTTGAACTCTTCGAAGATAACTTCATCCATACGTGAACCGGTATCAACGAGAGCGGTAGCAAGAATTGTGAGTGATCCACCATCTTCAATATTACGAGCGGCACCGAAGAACTTCTTTGGTGGATACAGCGCAGCAGAATCAACACCACCAGAAAGAATACGACCACTTGCAGGGGCTGCAATGTTGTAAGCGCGACCAAGACGAGTGATGGAGTCAAGGAGAACAACAACATCGTGTCCGAGTTCAACCAAACGCTTTGCGCGCTCGATGGCTAGTTCGGCAACAGTGGTGTGATCATCAGCTGGGCGATCGAAGGTGGAAGCAATAACTTCACCCTTTACTGAACGCTGCATATCGGTAACTTCTTCAGGGCGCTCATCAACGAGAACAACCATCAAGTGACA
>CAIYRR010000091.1 GCA_903928745.1 uncultured Actinomycetes bacterium
AAGAGCGTCAGCAACCTCTGTGACTAATTTCGGTGCTAATCCTTTAGTTGGTTCATCTACAAGCAATATCTCATTCCTATTTACAAGAGCTCTCGCTATAGCAACCATTTGCTGTTGGCCCCCAGACAAGGTTCCAGCTCTTTGCGCGGCACGGGAAACCAATTCAGGAAAAAGAACTTGAACCAGCTCTTGACGTACTAAATCTTTATCATCACGCGTTGCCAAATCTAGGTTCTCTTTTACTGTTAATGATGAAAAGATCTCACGATCTTCGGGTATATATGCGATACCCGCTTGTGCAATTTTGTACGTCAATTTTCCTGCTAAAGATTGACCATTGAGTTCAATGACACCTTCCGACGGGTAGAGACCCATAATGGCTTTAAGAGTTGTGGATTTACCAACACCATTTCTTCCAAGGAGAGCAGTAACGGAGTGCTTGGGAACATCAAAAGTAACGCCTTGAAGAATATGTGATTCGTTGATTTTCACATGTAAATCCCTGATAGAGAGAGTATTCACAGCGCCTCCCCTATATATGCACTTTGTACAATTGGATTAGCGATCACATTTTCAGGAGTGTCACAAACTAATAATTCCCCGTAATTTAATACCGCTAAACGATCCGCCAACCCCAAAATTACTTCCATATGATGCTCGACAATTAAAACTGTTTTGTTATGTACTGTTTTTAATGAACGAATGATTTCCACTAATTCAGGAACATTTTCCACACTCATACCGGCCATTGGTTCATCAAGTAAAACAACTTCTGAATGTGAAACTAATACAATCGCAATCTCAAGTCGACGCTTATCTCCATGCGATAAAGAACCAGCTCTCTGAAGAGCCCGAGAACCTAGCCCTACATGGCTTAACCCATCTTGAGCTTTAGCGACGACATCCGTGTACTTGTATGCGTTGCGCCAAACATTAAAAGATTTATTATTCGCAGCCTGCGCAGCAATTCTTACATTCTCTAAACAGGTCAAATTCGGAAATATGCTGGAAGTTTGAAATGTACGCGAGAGGCCCAACTTTGCGCGTTCGTAGGGTGCTTTATTCGTGATGTTCTTATCACCCAAGAATATTTCGCCGCGGGTTGGAGCGCGTAAACCAGATAGAAGATTAAAGAGTGAAGTTTTACCTGCGCCATTTGGACCAATAATCCCCAAAGTTTCATTTTGATGAACCGAAAGAGAGATTCCATCCAGGATCTTGGCGCCACCGATTGTCAGACTTAAATCATCAACACTTAACGCGAAATTCACTCATCACCTCATAGGTTATTAATTATTGATTGAAGATAACACTAGCAATAAGAAGAGAAGCCTGACACTTATGCAGTGCCAGGCTTCTCTAATTAATTAACCTAGATACTTATTGACCGACGTTATGGATGGTCTTGATTAGGCTAGGTACATAATGTGAGCCGCTCTTGTTTAATGAAACCAAGAACATTGGCTGAATTAACTGGTGGGACTTCGCGTTAATTGTCATACGACCTTTAACACCCAACCAACTGAAGCCTTCAAGGTTTCTAATAGCTGTGTCAACATCAACACCAGCATTACCTGTCAAAGCTTTAACAATCATACGAGCCGCATCTGCACCTGTTGGTGTGAAGAGGTCCTGTGATGTATTGGATTGAGCGAACTCTGTGCCAAGTGCACTTGAAGCTGCCCCACTATAAACATTAGGGAAATAACTATTAGTCAAGATGGCGTTTGTTCCATCAAAAATAGTTCCATAGATGTCATATGAAGAAACTCCAGCAAGACCAGTGATTGGCTTGCTGTGCAAGAAAGCACCTTGTTGTTTCAATGCAGTGAACATTCCACCGGCAGTCAGTGCGTTAGACCAAGCGATGAATGTGTAAGAAGCTCCTGCATCAGCAGCCTTCTTTGCGTAAGGTGTGAAATCTGTTGCTGTTGCAGCAACTTTGATTTCTTCGAAAATCGCTCCTTGTGGTCCAAGCAATGCTCGTGCTGCAGCGATATTTCCTGCACCGAATGCATTATCTTCAACGAAAAGTACGACCTTCTTGGCCTTAATCGGACGAATTCCAGCAAGTGGTGCTAGATCTTGAGTGGAGTTGTTGCCGGAGCGGAAGACATATTTATTTGTTGCACTTACAACTCCGTCAAATTTAGCTGGACCAGAGATGTAGAGAACTTTGTTCTGCTGTGCCAATGGAGCGAGAGTTAAAGCAACGGTTGATGATGCAGTTCCGACAATAACCTTTGTTCCATTTCCAACCATCTCTTTAAAAGCAGCAGTTGCAGCAGCGGCATCGCCACCATCATCTTTCTTGGTGACAACTAACTTTGCTCCATTGATAGTCATCTTTCCGCCTGTGTAATACTTCAATCCCCAGTCCAACGCTGCTGTGTAAGCATCACCGTAAGATTTTAATCCACCTGAAGTTGAAGTGATAACACCAATTTTGATATCGGCTGGGCTAGCGGCGCTTGCTGAAACAGAAAGCACAGCAGGGGCTGTGATCGCGAGAGAAAGAAGCGCGACCCCAATACCCGTGAATTTTGAACGTTTCGCCATTGCGTTTTCTCCAAAAAGTAATAAGAAAACCAGTCGCCTGCCAACTGGCTTATTGTGAATCGAAATCATAGTCAAAGTACTTTCAGAGGGCCCCGAGTAGATGGTCACGTTTTTACAACATTTTCCTGCAAATATTGTAAGTAGAGACTATTCTTTTCATATGGATGCACCCTCTTTTCTTCCTACCAAGCAATTTCATGTAAAAGTTGACGGCGGGGATTTAGCGCTCTTTCGATTTGGTCCCGAAGATCACGGAACACCAGTGCTATTGATTCACGGTGTTACCTCAACGAACCGAGCCTTTCAATTGTTCGCGCAGGCGCTAATAAATCGTGGATTTATGCCCTATGCCGTAGATCTACGCGGACGTGGAGATTCCAACCAACTACCTGGTCCATTCGGTATGAAAGCTCATGCAAGAGACTTGGTCGCGGTTATTGATTACCTAGGTTTGGAAAAAATAGAAGTCATCGGTCACTCGATGGGTGCTTTTGTCGCTGTTGCCTTAACGGGGTTATACCCAGACAGGGTTTCCAGAACCGTTCTCATTGACGGGGGGATTCCCCTTCCGCTCCCACCAGGTATGAGTATCGAACAAATACTTCCTCTGGTGTTAGGACCAGCAATGGCACGTCTTGCGATGAAGTTTTCATCTAAAGAGGCGTATCGAGAATATTGGAAGGTGCAACCTGCTTTTAATAAAGGTTGGACCGCCGCCCTTGATGAATATGTTGATTTTGATTTGCGCGGACAGGCGCCTGAATTTCATGCTTCGACAAATATCGAATCTGTTATCGGGGATAACCAAGATATGTTCGGCGACAGTTTAATTGTTGATTCACTCAAAGGATTAAAGGAAGAAGTTCTTTTTATTAAAGCCGAAAGAGGATTACAAAACGAAGCTGGGGGTTTATATCCACTACCCATTCTTGAACATGTCTTACCGCAATACCCAAAACTTAAATTGGTCGTAGTTGATGATGTCAATCATTACGATATTTTGTTGGAAGCTACGGGATCTGAGAAATGTGCTCAGATAATTTATGGTGATCGGAAATAGTGATGAATCAACTTCAAGGCAAGAGAGCTTTTATTACCGGCTCATTCCAGGGAATCGGACTCGGCATCGCTGTTGCATTAGCGCGCGAAGGAGTAGATCTAGTTCTTCACGGTTTAGCCGATCAAGCAACGATCGACAGTGCCGTTGAATCGGTGAAACAAGCAGGTGCAGGAAAAGTGGAAACTTATGTGACAGATTTGCGTGATAGTTCAGCAACCGAAGATTTGGTAGCAAAAATCTTATTAAACGGACCAGTTGACATCTTGTGCAACAACGCAGGAATTCAATTTACTGCACCGACAGCACAAATGCCTCGCGGAAAATGGGACGACATCATCGGGATTAATCTGTCTTCAGTCTTTGACACCATGCGTCTTCTTCTGCCACAAATGGCAGAACGTGGGTACGGTCGTGTTATTAACACCGCATCAGTACATGGTTTGGTTGCCTCCGTTGCTAAAGCGCCTTACGTGGCTGCAAAGCACGGAGTCATCGGAATTACACGAGTGACCGCTCTTGAATATGCAGATGCTGGAACGAGAGAATCAGGCGGGGTTACTGTCAATGCAATCTGCCCAGGATGGGTAGAAACCGCACTCATAGAATCGCAAATCCAAGCCCGCGTTGATAAATTCAACGGAGATCGCGCTGCGGGAATCGCCGATTTATTATCAGAAAAACAACCATCTAAAAGAATGTCCACTCCTGATGACATCGGGCAAGTAGCGCTCTTTTTATGCTCAAAATCAGCTCATAACATTACAGGTGCAGCGATACCAGTAGATGGCGGATGGACTTCTCAATAGTTGTTGTAAAGTACATCCATCGCATTAGAAATTCTTCTCACACTTAAGAATCTGCCGAAAGGGTCATCATGTCCACTGCAACCTTGCACACCTCAATGGGAGACATCATCGTTGAGTTGTTTCCAAACCACGCTCCAAAAACTGTCGCTAATTTTGTTGAACTAGCAACAGGTGCGCGTGAATGGACAGACCCTCGTGACGGCAAGAAGACAACTGCCAACCTCTACGACGGCACCGTCTTCCACCGTGTCATTGAAGGGTTCATGATTCAAGGTGGAGATCCACTAGGCCGCGGAACCGGTGGACCTGGTTACCGTTTTGCTGACGAATTCCACGGCGAATTAGTTTTTGATCGCCCATACATTTTGGCGATGGCTAATTCGGGTCCCGGAACAAATGGCTCACAATTCTTTATTACTGTTGCTCCAACAACTTGGTTAAACCGCAAGCACACTATTTTTGGTGAAGTTAAAGATAAAGCCAGCCAAGGTATTGTCGATGCAATCGGCAAAGCGAAGACCGATTCTCAAGATCGTCCCGCTACACCAATAACAATTAATTCTGTTACGGTCGCGTGAAACGCACCGCCACAAACTTACTCATCACAGTAATCTGCGGTTTCTATTTACTGCAGTTATTGATTCCTTCACTGCAAGAACAACTCTTCCTTATTAATAAGGCAGCCTTCAGTGATGGAACTATTCATGGCGTTGGCACTGGTGAGTGGTATCGAATTCTCACTGTTGCTCTTGTGCATGGCGGTTTACTGCACCTCGGATTTAATATGTACGGATTATTGATACTCGGAAACCCCATCGAACAGGCTTTCGGGCGCAATAAATTCCTAGCCATATTTTTTGTCTCCCTTATTACTGGATCCTTAGCGTCATTGGCGCTGAATCCAAGTAATCAACCTTCAGTTGGAGCATCGGGGGCCCTCTTTGGCCTCTTTGGGGCCATGTGGGTTGCCGGAAAGAGAATTGGCGTCGATGTAAAAAGCATTACGGTAATTATTGGAATCAACTTCGCGATGAGTTTCGTGCTTTCAGGGATTGATTGGCATGCCCACTTAGGTGGTCTCATTGGTGGAGCAATCGTCGCCAAAATTGCCTTACGCAAACGAGTCTGATTTATCCACAGGAGTTATCCACCATGTGGAGGAATTACAACGGTGTAATTAACGCCATTTCATAGCGAGCGAGAAACCAACACCAATGAAGGCGAAACCAATAACCATGTTCCATGCGCCAATACCTGGGATTGGGTAGTTCGTTGTGCTCACGTAAAAGACCACAATCCACGCGAGACCAATTAGAAAACCAGCGACCATGACAGGGGCAAGCCAACGTGGACTCTCTGTTGGTAATGCAACCGGATGAAGGATCTCGGCAGGTACAACCGACTTGTCTTTCTTACGCAGTTTTGATTTCGGCATAAGGCAGAGGGTAACACGGGCTCAGGGGTCTTAGCCAAGTGCTAAAAATGCACGAAAGCGCGCCAATAGGAGAGACTTAAGCCATGTCCGCACGCAAAATTCTCGTAATCGATAACTACGACTCCTTTGTTTTTAACTTGGTCCAATACCTGGGGCAATTAGGGGCAGAGTGCACAGTCGTGAGAAATGACGAAGTGAGCGTTGAGGAAGCCGACAAATACGACGGGGTGCTTATTTCCCCTGGACCCGGAACTCCCGAACGCGCGGGAATCAGTGTTGCAATGGTGGCGCATTGTGCGCAGGCGAAAATCCCTCTTTTTGGAGTGTGCTTAGGCCATCAAGCAATCGGCGTTGCTTTCGGTGCAACCGTTTCGCAAGCGCCCGAATTACTGCATGGGAAAACCTCGCAAGTGCATCACAACAACGTCGGCGTTCTTAAAGATTTACCTTCACCTTTTCAGGCAACGCGTTATCACTCTCTTGCTGTTGAGCGCTCGAGCATCCCACAAGAAATTGAAATCACAAGCGAAACCGAATCTGGTGTTGTTATGTCTATGCGACACAGAACGCTTTCGATAGAAGGCGTGCAATTCCATCCTGAATCAGTATTGACTGAACACGGTCACCATATGTTGGCAAATTGGTTAAATGAATGCGGAGACCCAACAGCACTTGATAAAGCTGTGGGGTTATCGCCCGTCGTTGGAAAGTAGTTTTACGGCGCCGTATTAACTGTGATTGTTACAGAAGATCCAATTGTGTGCGTACTGCCTGCTTGAGGTGCTTGGGCTAAAACTACTCCGACAGGTTGATTAGCGTCGTATGCCTGAATTTCATTAACAAGGAAACCGGCTTGTACTAGTTCTGTTCGTGCCTGAATTTCATCGACGCCCACAAGTACTGGAACCTCAATGTCACCACTGGCAATTTGAAGAGTAACTCCAGATCCAGCAGCGATAACGGAACCTTCTGCGGGATCCACTTCTAAAACAGTTCCTTGAGGTTTATCTGATGGAACAGCGTTAGTTTGCGCAATCACCAAACCGGCGGCAGTCAAACTTGCTCTAGCATCTATAAGTGACATACCCACTAAACCTGTTGGAACAGTTGCATCACCTGGGCCATCAGAGAGTGTCAAAATCACACCCGAATTCTTTTTCACCATTGATGTAGGCAATGGAACCTGACTTGCAACGCGTCCTTTGGGTATTCGACCATCGTGAGAATGTTGAATTGTCACGGTGTATCCCGAGAGTAAAGAACGTGCATCTGATTCTGTAAGACCGACAACATTAGGAAGGGTTGAAAGAGTATTGGATTGGGTCGATCCAGTTTTTGCTATTCCGAAAGCAAAACCCCCACCTAAAACAATGACCAAACCAGCAACGAGAGCTAAACGACCACGGTTAATTGGTGCTCGCGCAATTTTCGTTTTTACTACTTGTCCAGCGCGCAATTTTCTTACATCAGAAAGCATCTCTGCAGCACTTTGATAGCGGTCTATAGGCTTTTTTGCGAGGGCAACCGCTAAAAGAATATTGATTCCCTCAGGCAACTCGGGATTTAAAGAACTTGGTTTTATGAAATCTCCAGAAACATGTTGAAAAGCAATAGATACAGGCGTGTCCCCCACATATGGAGGACGTCCCGTGAGAACCTCAAACAATAAGCATCCCAATGAATAGATATCA
>CAIYRR010000092.1 GCA_903928745.1 uncultured Actinomycetes bacterium
AAACGAATTGTCTTCATCTCTATTCCGGCCTTATCAAGCTCAAGAAGGGTCTGTCCATCTCTTGAAAGAATTCGATTCGCAATCTCTTTATAGAAACCTTTGCTCTTCTTGACGCCGAAGCCCAATTGCTTTGAGATATCTTCAACTGTCCGGCCAATAAAAGGCTTGAACCGTAGTTCCGTTGCAGTTTCGAAAGTAAGAGCAGCATTCACACCTAAACTTTGACTCTCGCCAACGTGGCCTTCAATAAGTTTGTTAACGTAACCTTGCTTAAAAGAAAAAGCTCTGGACTTCGCTCCCTCATTTGAGAAAGGCTGCCTACGCAGTGCTTCCTTTTCTCCACCAGGTCCTTTACGGCAAGCCCCTAAGTAGTATGTGTCCCCTTCAGACAGTTCATGTGCTTTCCCATCTAGCACGCGCTGTCGAATAAATTCCCAATCGCGCCTAATCTGTGCAATATCCAGCAAAGGAATCTCATAGAGCAAAGGTTTTAGTACAAACCGACGGTCGATTACCGCGACATCTTTTCCATAAAGATAAAACAGAATCAGCATTAGGCGACACTTCATATAGAACGAAGAGCTTTCCCAAGTTTCTTCTGCAATCGCTTCGTAGTCAATCATCGTCAGAACAAGTCTCTCTTTTGCCCGGTAATCGCCCCCTTTGAGAAGGACACCAGTAGTTTTCAATTCCAATCCAACTTCCTTGAAATCAGGATCATGATTGTTCGGAGGAATAATTTCAAAATAAAATTTCTCAACTAGTACGCCCAAGTCACCACGATTTCGGGTATTTACGATTCCGTCAGGGAGTGTTACGGCTTCTGCAAGTGACTTGCCAGTTAAATTGAGTGCGTACTCATAAATCGAATCGACTGAAGTTTCATCGTATTCAGGCATTGGAAAGGCCTAACACCCAAACTCATCGCAATTTGCATTGATTCTTGCCCTGTCATGAGTGCTTCCAAGTCTACTTTTGCCAACTTCTGCCCTAGCAAATACTAAATAGATTGCCGTTGGAGTAATTTCACCCATGAAACTCATTTACTAAGTAAACACCTTTTATTCAAACCTGCAAAGTATGAAGCTTTTCGTATCTGCTTTCGGCGTCATAAGAAAGATTGCACAGGGGAAACTAATGGTTAACCGGCCACTGCGATCGAGACAAGTTGTATTGCGTGGCATCTGGAATCTCTTGGAATTCCAAGAGATTCCCTACTCGTTGACTTAGGGAAAGTCGAACCATCTCGGGTGTTGCAAAGAAATGCTCACGGCGATGATTAACTTGATTAACACGTCTTGACGAATATTCCTCGTGAAGTTGATTCTCCAGAGTGACCGCGTCATCCGAGAAGTAGATTGCATGTACATCGAAGGGGAATGGGACAGAAGCATCGCTCAGTTCGCGAATACGATCCATTGGTTCAAGTCTTCGGGTAAGACCGATTTTCACCACGTTTGGCCCAAATGCCCCTATGTTGCTTATGACGTAGACGTACCCGGCACGAATATTTGTTGCCCTGAAATCATTTTGGGCGATTGCCTCAACAATTGAAGCTAACTTAGTCTTCAACTCCGATGCCTCATCATGTTTTCCTTGTGCGGCTAAACTTTCGATTGTATTTTCATAATGAGTTCGCTCTTTCAGGAGTTTTTCTCGCTCAGCTGCTATTTCGAGCTCTACTTTCCGCTCTTCTCTCAAGCGATTACGTTCTTCCCTAGCGTCCTCTTTCTCCTCCTGCAATTTCATGAAGTAGTCAGAGGTCAATTTGATTTCCTCAATTCGGAGGTCGTGGTATTCACCCGCAACGCGCATTTCCATCATCTGGCCAAGCTTTGCAATGGTGTCCCGCGCTGACACCAGCCGTTTCGCTGCTGCAGCTGAAGTTCCTGCTCGAATTGACCGTACACATGAATCCGCCTCTGCGTTATATGCGCGCAACATCAGTTTGGAAAAATCAGAAATCATCTTTTTTCCTTGTGCAAGCGAATTGTTAAAGGCAAACCGGTCAGAAGCCAATATCGCATTACCACTTCTAATGCTCGAATGGATTCGTTCATTGAGTTCATCCAAGCTTTTCTTGAAGGCTTGGGCATTCTCTAGTGGATGGTGATACTCATAGATACCTACTTGTTGCAAAAGTAACGCGTCGTTGAGCTCAACCAAGGTCGCTGCAATTTCGACACATTTTGCAGCAGAAGCCTCACTTTGTTCCAACTCATTTCGCCGACTAAGAATCAGCGCTTCAAGCTCTGCTGCCTCTGCGCGCAATCCAGGCAAATCTACTTTTGAACTGAGCTCATCATCGCCCATCTTTGTTGTGTCCAAATCCTGATTTGCGGAAATTTCTGCTGCAACTTCTTGAACTTCTTGAAGCAAAGCCGTCGGTTCTGAGGGTTCAAGGGCAGGTAATTTTTCACCAGACACCTGAAGCAAAGGTCCCGAGGGTGCATCGACTGAGGTTTCCACAGAAACTGTCCAAAACACCCAACCGGTGGGAGCTGGTGGCCAAGATGAATCTGGAGCCCAATTTGAATCGGGCTTCCAGTCAAGATCCTGTTTAGGCCATCCTGGAGGTGAGTTGAACTGCATTCGCGCCATTGATTCAACCTTCCTTGTATTAGATATCAGTCGATACCTAAATAGCTCGAACGCCTGAGTTCAGATTCGCAGGTTCAAGCGCATACAAATTCTTCGAAATCACTCCGCCAAGGTATCTCAGAGTCTCGGATGGAGTCACCTTCGACAGGTCGATTTCCTTGAATGCTTCGCGTGAAAGGGCTACGTGTACCAACGACGTAAATACTTCTTTTCCCAAGCCTTCATGCAAATGCGTTACACCACCAATAAAAGAGACAGTGTGGATATGTCCAAAACGCTCTGCATCGAATATTTCATACAAACTTCGAAGCGTCATTGCACATACGAGGAAGTTGTAGCGATCTTTCAAGTCCTTCACAGTGTGCATCGTTGATGTTGTCGAATCTCCAGACCTAACGTACTTATAAGACTTCACTTGAGGGAGGTCTTCGGGAAGCGGAAAAGTTAAGTCAATACGCAGTTCACTTGTTTCTTGGTCAAGAGAAGTCTTGACACTCGGTTCAAGTTTCTCTGGATACTTACTTCTCGAAAAAACCATTTCTATATATTCTTCGACGCATTCGGGTTTTCCGGATTTAAACCCATCTATAAATTCGTTGAGGGCCACATTTGCCTCGTCAACTTTTTGTTGCCGCTCAATACATTGTGAGTCGTATTCCATGCGAGCCAAAGCCAAGTCTCTCTGGCGTTTTTCCTCTGCATTTGCGTGAGCCAGCATCTGTTCCATCTGTTGCATCGGAATTGCCGAGACTTTAGCTTGCCATTCCATGTGTACTTGTTCAAAATCTTTTTGGGCCGCTAATACTGCAGCGCTATGTTCACTCTTCTTAAACATCGCCGATAATCCTTTAGGCGACTCTGGCAGGACTAGGAGTGGTTCTTCTGGGGCTTGAATCGGGCTTGGTGGATCAATTGGCATTTCGTGAGAAGAATTGAATTGCGGATGCTCCACAACGCTTCGGAGAGTTTCAAGATCAAAGTAGCCGCCCGCACTCAAGCCGACATTTAAGACTGAATCAATATCCTTCAAACTTACCTCTAGTTCCAAATTCAATTCCTCGACGTTAGCTTCTTGGTCAGCTATGTGTGCCAATTTGCGAGCTTTATCTTGGGCGATTACATCCCTAGCATCTTGACGCGATTGTGCTGCCTCAGCACGTACGGCTTCACGTGATTGTCTGGCTGCTTCTCTTGATGCCGCCGCTTGCGCTGCTTTTCGGGCTCTAGCACTTGCCTTAGCCTGTACTTCCATCTCGTGAAGCATGAGCCCGACAATCCCACGTTTGGCCAAAATTAAACCTTCCCTTCGATGGTAATTCTGTTAATTACAAGGAATATCAATCTGGTTGATTGCAATCGAAGCCTTTCCAGAGTGGACTTGAGCCCGCGTCGGTGCGAGTATGCACCCGATGTGTTGCAACGACAAGTACATGAGTCAATAATTCGAACTAACTTGGAAAGTCAATAACTTAACTCCCGACAATTGCACTCACTCCCCCTTCCTAAATTCTCTCGACCTAGTCTTACGTGAATACGACTCATTCATCCGTTTTATGTTGTATTCGGGTGCTTCGTATTCGGCGTCGTGGGCTAGCTTGCCGAGTTCTTCGGCTTCGGTGCGAAGGATTGTCATTGTTTCTAGGGCACGTTCGTCATCGGTATCGATGAGGGATGATTCATGCATCAGAATGTTGGCACTGTCGTTGAGGCGTTTCATTGCACCTTTGACGTTGCCATTCTTCATCTCCTCAGAGGCAAGTGCCTTCTCGGTTTGAGCACTGATGACAAGGCGCTGTGCACGGACAATGGGATTGGCAATGCGCCCGGCTGCTTGATCACCAGGGACAACGTTGACATTAACGGGCAGAGTTACGGAGATGTCTTGACGTTGGGCAAGGTTGAGATATTCGATGGTGATCTCTGCAATGGTGCAAAGGCCAAGGGATGCAATTTCGGGGACGCTGATACCAATAACAAAGCGACGGTTCTCACCTGCATAGAGGTCGCCTAGTTGCACAACATAGGTATCGCCATCCATCCAGTAAGGAAGACGTTGCAGGAGTTCGATACTTGGTGCACCGTGCATACCTGGCAGTGGCTTTAAACGAAGGACGGCATTGACCACGGACTTAGCAAGTAGGTCATCAACTTCTGCAGAGATGGCAGTGATTGCTTCATCAATATTGGCAGCAAAGCGATGTGCTCCCCCGCCACCTTGAGCAAGTGCTTCAAGGATGGTTTCGTCATAACCATTGCCAAGACCGATAGTTGCTGTGGTGATCTTTTCTTGTGCGGACTTAGTTGAAACTTCGGTAAAGAATTCGGCTTGTTGTTCGCCTGCATTTGCATGACCATCCGAAACCAACAGCACCGTAGAACCACCGGGTGCTTGAACGCGCTTTACCTCGCGAAGGCCCAAGAGATAGCCAGCAGAGATATCGGTGGATCCGCCTGAGTGCATGGCGGCGATGGCGTGGCGAAGCTCAAAGATATTGTGATCGGCCATTGCGCGAGTGGGCACTGCAACGTTGGCGCTGTCATCAAAGACAACGAGGCCAAAGAAATCCTGCGGTGCAAGGCGATCGATGAGTTTGAGCAGTGAACCCTTTGCCGCATCCAGTGGTGGGCCATCCATCGAGCCAGAGCGATCAAGAACAATCTGCACTGCTTGGGCAGGGCGGTCTTTGTTTGCATCAGATTGTGGTGCGGTGAGATCGAGCATCAAGGTGATGTGCTCGGCTGCCTCAAGTGCAACGAGGTCTACATCTAGGTGGGCTGCGATGTTCATGGGGCCTACTTTCTGCTGCTGAGGTTTGGAATCTGTGTTCTGTGGGGTCATCCCGCTGGGGGGCTTTTATAGGTGCCATAGCGGGAGGTCGCTGAAACGGACATATACATATCTATTACGCGAATGTGTTCAATGTGTGCAAAGGGTTAGCGCTTGTCTTTCTTTGGCGCGGGAAGCACTTTGCGGTGAGAGGTAAGGCCTGGTTTGGCGGCCTTGCGTGTAGCCAGCTAGCTGGGAGTGTGGGTGGCTCGAATGAATTGCAGACGGGTAGAGGCTTTAACAACACGAACAGTGATCATGTGTGCCTCCCTTGTTAACTGTATGTAGCAATTATAGCGAGGGGCACTGACAAAACTTTGGGGTGAGATGAGGTACTTAAACTCCTGCGCCCTTGTCCAGCTTCTCCTGCGCCTTGCTGAATTGCACGACAAGAAATCTTAGCCATCGCCCGTAATTATCCGACTCCATGGCAGAGGAACTCCAATCGTCAAAACGGATCCTTGCAATGTCTAAATCCTTCGTGCTTCCATTCTTCACGGCTTGGCCAATACTCCTATAAATTCTATTCGGCTCAGAGAAATGAATCTCACCAACATTCTCCATTGAATGCATTCGGAGCAATTTAAGTTCCTCGAGTTTCTTTCTAAGGTGATTTTGCCACTCCAGATCGGGGAAATCTGTAGAAGTTAAGAATTGATCAATCTCATCAATCAATTCTTGAATCTCGGTTGGCTGTACATCATTTACCACACCAACGGAAAGAATCTTTGCCGCTTTCACTCCAAAAGCTTTCGCCTGATCTTCGAGAACCACCACCTCTGACTTCCTTGCATCTTTCTGGATTGAAGAATCATTATTAATTCCTGCAAGTATCAGGTCGGCCTCCTTCAAACGTTGAAGGAGTAACTTTCCTGAATCCAAATCAAAATGCCGACGTGCCTGATCAATTACACTCCTTATCCGCGTTACCTCGTCCCTTATTGATTGATGGTTTGCCCCTTTCAGCATCTTGTTTAACTCAAAGAGGTTAGTCTCAAATACATAATTCCAAGAGATTTCGGGGCCGGATAATTTAGCATTCTTAGTATCGGTATTTCTTGCTGGTGTTGGTGCTGGTGTTGGTGCTGGTGTTGGTGCTGGTGTTGGTGGAGGTGTTGGTGCTGGTGCTGGTGTTGGTGTAGGAATCTTTACCTGAAGGTATGAAGAGAAAAGAAACGACCCAACTTCTTGCAAATCACGAGGTACGTCGTCTTTCAGTGCGCGTGCAGCCTTGGTGACGGTCGCAGTAGTGAGATCAGCATTACGCTTTTTTTGGTAATAATCCTTCTCCCTTAATTTCGATTTACTGGCTTTCCATTCAGCACGAATCGGATCCCAACTAGTTCCAACTGGTGGCTTAATTCCAGAAAGTACGATTTGCGGAT
>CAIYRR010000093.1 GCA_903928745.1 uncultured Actinomycetes bacterium
ATCACCACAAATGTGCAACCCAATTTAGAGAGCATCGAAGCCGAAATGTCGCCCGTAAAAGCACCGCTTGCATCCGGGGAAACATCTTGAGCCCCATAGAGCAAACGCAAACGATCTCCATCAACAAGAGTTTGAACGGAACGAATATCTGTAAATGGCGGGATAACGGCTACATCAACTGCGTCATAATCCTTGTCATCCAAGCTGTAAACCAATTTCTGTGTAACTGCGATTGCCTCAAGATGATTGAGGTTCATTTTCCAGTTGCCTGCCATAAGTGGCTTACGCATGTCTATTCCTTTTTCATAAGTTGATGATCGTAGAGTTGAGAAATTACTAAATACCGAGTGCAGTCAATCCAGGTAGAGCCTTGCCTTCTAGATATTCCAATGAAGCGCCACCACCAGTAGAGATGTAGCCGAAATCGGAATCAGCGAAGCCAAGAGAACGTACGGCCGCGGCGGAGTCTCCCCCACCGACAACGGAAATTCCCGACACGTGTGTCAGCGCTTCTGCAACAACTTTTGTGCCGTGAGCAAATGCTGGAAATTCAAAAACTCCCATCGGTCCATTCCAGAAAACAGTTGCACAAGTAGAAATGGCCTGTGCGAAATCTTTAGCTGAATCGGGGCCGATATCTAGTCCCATTTGGTCATCCCCGATTGCATCAACGCTTACAACCGTGGCAGGCGAGTCTGCTGAAAAAGCAGGTGCCGTCACGATATCTGTAGGTAAACGTAGATCAACGCCCAGAGACTGCGCGCGCGCAATCAAATCTTTGACGACGGGAATCGACTCGGTTTCCACCATTGACTTGCCTATGTTTTTACCTTGAGCGGCAAGGAAAGTGAAAACCATTCCGCCACCAATTGCCATCACATTTACCTTGTCGAGCAGATTAGAAATAACTCCGATTTTGTCGGAAACTTTCGCTCCGCCGAGAATGACACCGTACGGACGAACTGGATTTTGAGTGAGTTTTTTTAGGACTTCCACTTCTGCTGAAACAAGAAAACCTGGGGCATGTGGCAATAAGGCTGGTAAATCAAAGACTGAAGCGTGTTTGCGATGAACGGCTCCGAAACCATCTCCAACATAGCCTTGGGCAAGTGATGCTAAGTGTTGTGCAAAAGTAGAACGTTCAGCCTCGTCCTTACTTGTTTCGGCTGCGTTAAACCGCAAATTTTCAAGGAGCAATATCTCTCCCGGAAGAAGCCCTGCAGCCTGCTCTTCAACATTCTCACCCGCAAACGTGACTGGCTTTCCCAATAGTTCGCAAAGCCTGATCGCAACTGGAGCCAAGGAAAGTTCGGGTTTAACTTCTCCCTTTGGGCGACCTAAATGTGCACCGATAACAAGTGATGCTCCTGCTGATAGCAAGAACTCAATTGTTGGCAATGAAGCCCGAATACGACCATCGTCGCCGATGACCCCATCCTTAATTGGCACATTTAGATCACACCTAAGAAAGATTCGCTTGCCAGCTACATCAAGCGACTCGAGAGAACTCATTAGAGAGAACTACCCACTAGTTTAATCAAGTCAACTAGGCGGTTTGAGTAACCCCATTCATTGTCATACCAACCAACAACCTTCGCTGTTGATCCAACGACCTTAGTTAGGCCTGAATCAAAGATGCACGAAGAAGGATCGGTGACGATGTCAGAGGAAACAATTGGATCTTCTGTGTAGGACATGAATCCCTTGAGATATCCATTTGCTGCTGCCTTCATCGCAGCATTGATTTCTGCTGCAGTTACTTCTCTACCAAGTTCTACAGTCAAGTCCGTTACAGAACCTGTAGGAACAGGTACGCGCATTGCATATCCATCAAGCTTGCCTTTGAGTTCTGGCAATACGAGGCTGATTGCTTTTGCCGCGCCAGTGGATGTTGGAATGATATTTGTTGCTGCTGCACGTGCACGACGAAGATCCTTATGTGGGAAATCGAGAATTACTTGGTCATTGGTGTACGCATGAATCGTTGTCATGAGTCCACGAACAATTCCGAACTCGTCATTGAGAACCTTAGCCATCGGCGCTAAACAGTTCGTTGTGCATGATGCATTCGAGATGATGTGATGCTTGGCTGGGTCATAATTCTTATGGTTTACGCCCATGACAATCGTGATGTCTTCATCGCTGGCAGGAGCAGAAATAATGACTTTCTTGGCACCAGCTGCGATGTGCTTTCCAGCATCGGCTGCCTTTGTGAAGTGTCCTGTGGACTCAACAACGATTTCTGCGCCAAGGGATCCCCAAGGAAGATTCGCTGGATCACGCTCAGCGAAAACCTTGATGGTCTTGCCGCCGACAGTCAGGGTGTCTGCGGTGTGCGAAACCTCTAAGCCAAGGCGACCCAGGATTGAGTCGTACTTAAGAAGGTGAGCCAGAGTGGCATTGTCGGTGAGATCGTTGATTCCTACGATCTCCACATCGGGAGAGGTGAGCGCGGCACGGAAGAGGTTACGTCCGATTCGGCCAAATCCATTGATTCCAATTGCAGTCATGATGATCCTCACTTACTTTGAGTTCGGTCCCGAATTAGGTGTATGTGGCGGGATATCGAATAGGGCCACAACTCTGGGGTATGCCTGAATCTTATCAGCCGACGGAGCGGCTCCCGCCTTGCCTTGTGCCTGTTATCTGTGACTCACTCCAAATTATTGAGTTGATCTGGCTGTAATCCTGCCTCGGTATCGGCAATTCCGAGTTCGGAAGCTCTCTTATCTGCCATCGCCAATAAGCGACGAATACGGCCCGCAATTGCATCCTTTGTCATTGCAGGAAGTGCCAAAGAGCCCAACTCTTCCAAACTCGCCTGCCCATGATTGATCCGCAACTCCCCTGCCTCTTTTAGATGATCAGGGATATCTGGACCGAGAATCTCCATTGCTCGCGCCACTCGCGCTGAAGCAGCCACGGCAGCCCGAGCAGATCGACGTAAGTTGGCATCATCAAAATTAGCTAAACGATTTGCCGTCGCTCGTACCTCTCGACGCATTCTTCTTTCTTCCCAGGCAAGCACGCTCTCGTGTGCACCCAGACGTGTGAGTAGAACACCGATGGCATCGCCATCGCGAATAACCACGCGATCCACACCTCGGACTTCGCGGGCTTTTGCCACAATGCCAAGGCGACGAGCCGCGCCAACTAATGCAAGAGCAGCTTCAGGTCCAGGGCATGTAATTTCTAAAGATGATGAACGACCGGGTTCTGTCAAAGAACCGTGTGCGATGAATGCTCCGCGCCATGCAGCTTCTGCATCACACATAGCCGCTGAAACAACCTGCGGTGGAAGTCCTCGAACTGGTCGACCATTTGCATCCACCAAGCCAGTTTGGCGAGCGAGGGCCTCGCCTTCGCTAATAACGCGAACAACATATCGATTTCCTTTGCGCAATCCACTCGATGAAAGAACCGCAAGATCACTGTCGTGACCATAAACCTCTGCAATATCTTTCTTAAGTCGACGTGCACTTTGCGCTGCATCGAGTTCGACTTCAACCACGATTCTTCCTGCAACGATATGAAGTCCACCAGCAAATCGCAGCAGAGCAGAAACTTCGGCTTTGCGACAGCAGGGCTTTGTTACAGCCAAACGACTCAATTCATCTTTCACTGCGGAAGTCATGGCCATGTGCTTATCCAACCAGGCTATCGCTCATGATGTGGCGAAAAACGGAACCTAATTTTCCGGGATCATGGTGCACGCTTCCCGTGGCTTCGCTCACATCCGCAACCACGAGGATTCCGCCCAAGGCGCGGACCTGCTTTTCCAATGCGGGCAAATCTGACACTACGGATGAGTCGGCAATCACATAATCGCATCGCAAATCAGGGGCGTAATCCTTGATGAGGGTGAGGTGTTGTTGGGGTGTGGAACCCGCCATTTCATCACCGTGCATCGTTGGATCGGCATCTAGATTCAAAACAATAATTCTTTTTGCAGGGCTTGCAGAAAGTGCGTCACGTTGAGCCGGAACCAGCAGATGAGGCAGAACGCTCGTGATCCAAGAACCTGGACCCATAGTGATCCATTGAGCCGAATCAATCGCAGATAAAGCTTCGACTCTCGCGGGAGGACTTTCAGGAATGATGCGAAGGGAATCAAGAACTCCACCTGCGGCAGCAACTTGCTTTTGCCCGCGCACAACGACCAATCCTTCTGGTGTCATGAATGTCGCCTCGATATCCAGAGGTAGGGCAGCCATAGGTAAAACTCGACCAACAACCTTTAACAGGGATGCGACTCGATCAAGTCCCTCAACCGGATCGTTGTCACGATCCCATAAAGCGGCAAGTAAGAGATTCCCGACAGCATGACCGTTCATAGAGCCTTCGCCCGTGAATCGATACTGCATAATCTGCGCCCAACTTCGGCCCCAATCATCATCACCACACAGCGCTGCTAGCGCCATTCGCAAATCACCTGGTGGAAAAATTGGAAATTCATCGCGCAATCGGCCGCTAGAGCCTCCGTTATCTGCGACCGTAACAATTGCTGTGATTTCGTGAGTGATCTGTCTTAATGCGCGCAACGTTGCGGCGAGTCCGTGACCTCCACCTAGTGCAACAACTCGATCATCGAGAAGCGATGACACTATTCCCTACCCATATCTCGATGAACGGCATAGGCGTCAAGTTTCACGGGTCCTGCAAATTCATTCAGCCGACGTGCAATCTCTCGTGCAACGGCAACACTGCGATGCTTTCCACCTGTGCATCCAACTGCGATCGTTACGTATTTCTTTCCTTCGCGCAGATAACCTTCTGACATTTCGCTAAAGAGTGAAACATAATCATCAACAAATTTATCAACACCTTGGGTTGCAAAAACATAATTGCTTACATCATCTGACATTCCCGTAAGTGGACGCAACTCAGGAACCCAATGTGGATTGGGGATGAAACGACAATCGAGCACTAAATCTGCATCAACTGGCATTCCGTATTTATAACCGAATGACAGAACGTTTACGCGCACTCCAACGCTCTCGCCTGATGCGAAGATCTCCCCCACTCTCTTTTCCAATTGGTGCACATTGAGATTGGATGTATCTATCACAACGTCTGCGCCAGATCGTAAATCCTCCAAGCGGGTACGTTCACGAGAAATTCCATCAAGGATTCTGTCATTGCCTTGCAAAGGGTGGGGACGCCTGGTCGATTCAAATCGTTGGACGAGTGCTTGATCTGTAGCATCCAGGAAAAGCAACTGATATTGCGTTGAACGCGAATCTAGTTCGGTCAGCGAATTATTAAGGTCATCAAAGAATCGCCCGCTTCTCACATCCACTACAACCGCGATTGAAGAGAGCTCAGCGTTACTTGTGGCATCTAACAATGCAGGCAAGAGAGACGCCGGCAAGTTATCTACGACATACCAACCTAAATCCTCAAGGGCGTGAGCAACTGTAGATCTGCCGGCACCAGACATGCCGGTGAGGATAAGAATTTCTCGATCACTTTTCATGAGGCCTTCATTCTCTCGCACATGTCAAGAACCATCAAGAATCTCTCCAGTTTGCGCATCGATGACGATGGTTTGATCCCTCAGCAAATGGGTAGAAATGAGAACCGCCGTTTTTGAACCAATTCCAGGCACTGCTGCTAACTCTTCTTGAGATGCTTTGCGAATTGCCGCAACGGAGCCAAATACTTTCAGCAAAGCACCTCTACGGGCTTCGCCGAGCTGCGGAATTTCATCGAGCAGCGACTCGAGCATTACTTTCGATCGACGAGAACGGTGGAAAGTAATGGCGAAACGGTGGGCCTCATCACGAACACGTTGCAAGAGATAGAGACCTTCACTAGATCGAGGCAAGATAAGAGGGTCTTTAGATTGCGGCAACCAAACTTCCTCAAGGCGTTTTGCCAGACCACATAATGCAATATCACTCATACCCAATTCCTGGAGAGCGCGAGATGCAGCCGATACTTGAGGGGCCCCGCCATCCACGATGATTAAAGATGGCTTATATGAGAAACGTGAATTCTTGCCACCTTGACTTTGAATCTCTGTTACATCGATCTCTTTCTCGGCAATCAATCGCTTCACTCTTCTAGATATGACTTGATGAATTGCACGTGTGTCATCCCATGCAGTCTCGGTATCGATAATAAAGCGCCGGTATTCGCTTTTCTTAGGTATTCCATCTTCGAAAACCACCATTGAAGCAACAACGGACGTTCCAGAAATATTGGAGATATCAAAACACTCAATCCGTAAAGGTGGCGTAGGCAAATCAAGTGCTTCTTGAATTTCGACCAGCGCGCGTCCACTTACCGCGGAATCTGATGATCTCTTATTTACATACTGGATAAGAGCGTAATGAGCATTACGCTCGACGGTGCGCATGAGATCAAACTTCTCACCGCGCTGAGGAACTCTAATTTCAACTTTGCTCCCCCGACGTGCACCCAACCATTGCTCAAGCGAGCTGTGATTAGATGGCAATTCATTCACTAGCACTTCAGTTGGAATCTCACTTGCTTCACTTGCACCGTAAATAGAGGCGAAGAGGGCGGTAATTTCATCTTCGCCTTCAAGTGCAAGTTTCTGGTCTACCAGCCAGGAGCGGGAACCGCGTATGGCGCCCTCTCGTACGATGAAAATTGAACCTGCTACATGCATCCCTTCGCGATGGATCGCTATGACATCTGCAGAGAAATTTTCAGAAAGACTCGCCTCGCTTGATTCTCGGGCTCTCTCCATCGAGGAAATCTGATCGCGAATTTTGGCAGCTCTTTCGAACTCCTCTGCCAAAGCTGCCGACTCCATCTCCTTGTGTAAAGTCGGTATGAGATCACCTTTGCCAGCCTCCATGAAGGCAGCCATTCGCTGAGCCAAATCTTTATGCTCTTCCTGGGTAACCCAGCCCACGCATGGCGCAGCACATTTACCAATATCGCCCAACAAACATTGACGATTCGTTCTTTTCGCTTTTTCGAAATTGCCTGAAGAGCATGATCGAACGGGGAAAACCTTCAGAACAACATCAAAGGTGTTACGCAGAGCCCATGTATGAGTGAAAGGACCGAAATATTTAATACCCGGACGTTTATGTTTCCTTGTTATAAATACACGAGGAAAATCATCTTCGAGAGATATAGCTAGGTACGGGTATGACTTATCGTCGCGAAATTGAACATTGTATGTTGGAGCAAATTGTTTAATCCACGAGAATTCGAGTTGAAGGGCTTCCACTTCACCA
>CAIYRR010000094.1 GCA_903928745.1 uncultured Actinomycetes bacterium
CAAATTTTTGCGGGTTGTATTCTATTACTTGGAGTGTTCCTTGTCGTTCGCGAGGACTTACGCATTAAGGGCTAATCAGTCGCAGTGAGTAATTGATCTGGAAAGCCACACGATTCATTCATTACCGCAATTTTCAAATGATGTACCAGCGATGAAGAACCAGGTGATTATGGCTTAGCGAGTGAAGGCTTCCATTAGCAGAGCTTTCGCTTCCTCATCATGGACATAGTGATTTCCGGTTGCAGGGCTGGCAGTATCGCGACGAGAAACTCTGCGCAAAGTACGACCATCGAAGATTTCGAGAGTGTGAAGTCCGACGTATGGCCATGGACCCTGATTAGCAGGTTCATCCTGAACCCAGAGCAGATTTGCGCGTGGATGCTTGGCGGCTTCTTCGGCAAGTTCACGAGCAGGCAGTGGATAGAACTGCTCTACGCGAATGATTGCAGTGGACTCTTCGCCAAGGCGTTTACGTTCTGCAATTAAGTCATAGTAAATGCGACCTGAACAGAAAATCACTCGTGTCGCGTTAGTTACTGAATCATCCGGAATCACTGTTTGGAAATGACCGCTTGTGAAATCCGCCAATGATGAAGCAGCGACTTTCATGCGCAACATGGATTTAGGAGTGAAAACTACGAGTGGACGTTGTGCAGGATTCATCGCATGCCAGCGAAGCAAATGGAAATATGAAGCTGGAGTTGATGGCTGGGCAACGGTCATATTTCCTTCGGCGCTTTGAGCAAGATAGCGCTCGATGCGTGCTGATGAATGGTCTGGGCCTTGGCCCTCGTATCCATGAGGAAGCAACAGGACTACGCCAGAGCGCTCTCCCCATTTTTGCAGGGAAGTAGCAACAAATTCGTCAACGATTGTTTGTGCACCATTTCCGAAATCACCAAATTGTGCTTCCCACATAACAAGTGCTTCTGGACGTGCAACGGAGTATCCGTATTCAAATCCCATTGCAGCATATTCAGAAAGAAGTGAGTCAATGACGAAGAATTGGTTTTCATCAGAGATCAATCCGCGAAGGGGAGTCCATTCGTTGCCGTTTTCTTTATCGATGATTACTGCGTGACGACTACTGAAAGTACCGCGACGCGAATCTTGGCCTGCCAGGCGAATTGGCTTGCCCTCAAGCAATAGTGAACCAAAGGCAAGAGTTTCGCCCATAGACCAATCGATAGTGCCGTCATTTAACATCTCAACGCGCTTTGCTAATTGCGGCGTGAGTTTTGGATGCACACTAAATCCTTCAGGCACATCAGTTTGGGTTTGTGCAATGCGTCTTGCGGTTGCCTCATCAATACTCGTATTGACTGTGGCAGGGGCAGGAACTTCTGGAACAACGATGCGGACATCTTCTTCTGGCTGAAGATTGTGAACTGCAGCGAAAACAGCCTCTAATTGGGCTTGGTAGTCGCGTGCAACTTCTTCAGCTTCCTCTAGCGTGATTTCCTTACGGCCTATGAGGGCTTCTGTGTAAAGGGTACGGGTTGATCGCTTTGCATCAATGAGTTTGTACATAAGTGGTTGAGTAAAACTTGGCTCATCACCTTCGTTGTGTCCGCGTCGGCGATAGCAGAGCATGTCGATGATGACATCTTTGTTGAATTTCTGACGGTACTCATAGGCCAAACGTGCAACACGAACGCATGCTTCTGGGTCATCGCCATTGACATGGAAAATCGGTGCTGAAATTGTTTTAGCAACATCTGTTGCGTAAGTAGATGAACGTGATGCATGTGGCGATGTCGTGAAGCCGACTTGATTGTTCACGATGATGTGAATTGTTCCACCGGTGCGATAACCGCTCAGGAGCGAAAGGTTGAGTGTTTCAACAACAACGCCTTGTCCTGCAAATGCTGCGTCGCCATGCATAAGTATTGGTAGTACTGAGTAAGCCTCGCGTTGATTGAGATGATCTTGTTTTGCGCGGACAACGCCTTCCAGAACTGGGTTAACCGCTTCAAGGTGTGAAGGGTTGGCAGCCAAGTAGATCTTTGTCTGCGCGCCAGATTCAGATGTAAATACACCCTCTGTTCCTAAGTGGTACTTAACATCTCCAGTACCAGCAACTGCATTCTGCTCGTAGTGCCCTTCGAACTCTTGAAATATCTGGCCATAAGACTTACCGGCAATATTGGCCAATACATTCAGACGCCCACGGTGAGGCATACCAATACAAACTTCTTCCATTCCGCTTTCTGCTGCTGCAGAAATTACGGCGTCGAGAAGTGGAATAACCGTCTCTCCACCTTCGAGTGAAAAGCGTTTTTGTCCTACGTATTTAGTTTGCAAGAAAGCTTCAAATGCTTCGGCGCCATTGAGTTTGTGCAGGATTCGAAGATGTTCTTCACGTGGGAATTTCTGCGCGGGAGTCTCGACTTTTTCTTGAACCCAAGTGCGCTCAACAGGATCTTGGATATACATATATTCCACGCCGATAGATCGGCAGTAGGAGTCGCGCAGAATGCCAAGAATCTTCCGTAATTTCATGAATGTCTTGCCACCGAATCCGCCAGTTGCGAATTCGCGGTCTAGGTCCCAAAGAGTCAGGCCATGAGTTACAACATCTAGATCTGGGTGCGAACGTTGCTTGTACTCAAGTGGGTCAATATCAGCCATTAAGTGGCCAAATGTTCGGTAGGCGTGGATTAACTGTTGAACACGGGCTGTTTTGTTGATCTCTTCATCGCGTGCAAACTCGATGTCTGCAACCCAACGAATTGGCTCGTAGGGAATACGCAAAGCTGCAAAAATTTCGTCGTAGAAGTTTTCAGATCCAAGAAGTAACTCGTGAATTCTGCGCAGGAAATCTCCTGATTGTGCACCTTGAATAATGCGATGGTCGTAGGTACTGGTGAGTGTGACAACTTTGCTGACCGCAAGACGGGCAAGTGTTTCCTCACTGGCACCTTGATACTCGGCGGGGTAATCCAGTGAACCAACTCCCAAGATCATTGCCTGTCCAACAACAAGCCTTGGAACCGAGTGAACGGTGCCGATTGTTCCTGGATTTGTTAGAGAGACAGTTGTGCCTGCGTAGTCATCAACCGTCAACGCACCTGTACGCGCTTTGTGCACCGTCTCTTCATACGTTGCCCAGAACTGCGCAAAATCTAAATCTTCACATCCTTTGATGGATGGAACAAGAAGTTGACGTGTCCCATCTGCTTTAGGAAGGTCGATCGCAATTCCTAAGTTGATGTGTTCTGGATGAGCGACCGCGGGTTTACCTTCAAGATGAGTGTAAAAAGAATTCATTTCTGGCATCGCACGCAGTGCTTTGATCATCGCGTAAGCAATGAGATGAGTGAAGGAAACTTTTCCGCCACGAGCGCGCTTGAGGTGATTGTTAATCACAATACGGTTATCGATAAGGAGTTTGGCCGGAATGACGCGAACACTTGTGGCCGTCGGAACAGAAAGCGAAGCCTCCATACTTTGCACGACGCGCCCAGGTACTCCGCGGAGAACTTCAATCGCTGCAGCGGAAGGGGTTTCTAATACTGGAACTGGTTTCACGACAGGATCTGCCGGAGTGGGAGAGGAAGCAATTGGTGATGGTCGAACAACTTCTTGAGGCACAACAGGTGTCGCTACGGGAATCACTGGCGCACTCTGTGCAGATTTTGGAGTTGGTGGGATGCCTCCGCGTGGAGTGTTTGTTGCCGAAGTAGCAGGGGAATTTGCGGTTGTTGGTTTTGTCGTTGAAAAGAGTGCGACCCAAGAGGCATCAACGGAATTAGGATCTTGCAAATAGCGCTCGTACATTTCATCAACGAGCCATTCATTTGCACCGAATTGATCTCCGAATTGATCGCCAACCACAGGCGTGCTCCTTCGTAATTCACTTATGGGACTCGTCCAAGCCCCCGAAGCCTACCGACCACCAATGGTGCGAGAAACTTGAAAAGGGAAACAAGCGCGCGAGATAGCCCACAATCTCAAGTGATGGACGACCCAGGAACTACTCGGGTACGACGGAGATGGAAAAGATCAGCGTAGTCAGCGCAAGCACCGCCAGCGGTAGCGCCATTACCCAAAAATGTGCCGAAAATTGGTAGTAGGCAACCCCCAATGCAATCAGATTGGCGAGAACGGCTGGGGCGCGTCCATACATTTTCCCGGTCGCAAAACCACGGGCGGCACCTAGCAATCCAACGCCACCGAGAAGTGCAAAAACGATGACACCGATGAGGGCGCTCACCGCTTCAACCTTGGAAGTGAAACCTTTTATTAGCAGGAATGTTCCTAGGGCGAGCACGAGAGAAGCTTCGACCTTGAGCAGGGTTGCCGCGATGGTGCGACGGCGCTGCGTGTTGGGAAACTTCATGTGAGGAGGGTAGCAAAGTGTTCTCTCATGATGGCTTGAAAGATGTTCTGACGCAGTTAGCCGCGCCTCCGCTATTTTATGAAGAATTGCGCCGAGAAGTTTCACGTATGGAGAGAAACGGCGAAAGATTCGCAATATTGCGGCTCGAACTCGATGGTTCTTTCCGAAGTGAATCCGACATAATAAATTTTTCTGAAACTGTCATTCGTGCAACCCGAGGAGAAGAACTTGTCGCTCGGCTTGGAGAATTTGAATTTGCCGTTCTTGTTCGTGGAAATCAATTGGCTGCGGTCTCACTGCTAGATCGCATAGCTATCGGAGTGAGAAAGCAAATTCCCACTCCTCACTTCACAAGTTCGCAGATTTCATCTCAAGCAGGAGAAGGTGCGTTGGATTTATTGAATCGGCTGGACACCATACCGATGAAGCTGTCTCAGGGTGAGCCTCTAATTACATAAAGTGATTGCCATGGCTCTATTTACTCAACAGCATGGCAGAAGTTAACGAGCATTATGACCTCACTCTTAGGGTCGCAACATGATAGATACCGACCTAGAAATGACTTTCGGACCCCTTGCCCCTTACATGTTTGATAACGAGATTGAAGAGATATGGATTAACTCTCCAGAGCGAATTTTCATTGCACGAGCCGGAAAGAATGAATTAACAAATCTGCTTCTCACTTCGGAGGAAGTTCGCAACATCGTTGATCGTGCTTTGATGTGGAGTGGTCGTCGCTTAGATCTTTCGCATCCTTTTGTTGATGCCAGATTGCCTGATGGAAGTCGACTTCATGTTGCTATTCCAGAGATAACGCCAGAGCACTGGGCAATAAATATTCGAAAACATTTACATCGCAGCCTTTCGCTCAAAGATTTGGCTACCCGCAACACCATGACGCAACCAATGGCATCTTTACTCAGTAACTGCGTGAAAGCTGGACTGAATGTTTTAGTGAGCGGCGCAACGCAAGCCGGAAAGACCACGCTGTTGAACGCGCTTGTATCGGCCATTCCAGTGCAAGAGCGAGTTATAACTATCGAAGAAGTCTTTGAATTGAAACCTAATCTGCCCGATGTCGTCAGTCTTCAAACCCGTTCTGCTAACTTGCAAGGTGAGGGCGAGATCGCTCTTCGAAGATTGATTAAGGAATCTTTGCGTATGCGTCCATCAAGAATCATTGTTGGAGAAGTCAGAGAAGCGGAGGCGCTAGATCTCTTGATTGCTCTCAACTCAGGACTACCAGGAATGGGAACAATTCACGCTAACTCCACAAGAGATGCCGTTGTAAAACTGCAGACCTTGCCGCTTTTGGCAGGGGAAAACATTTCTCAGAAATTCATTGGCCCGACGGTGGCAGCGGCAATCGACCTTGTTGTTCAAATTGCCCTAGATGCGCAAGGTGCGAGAAGAATCATCGAAATCTCTACCGTGACTGGGCGAATTGAAAATGACCGTATCGAAGTAGAGACTCTTTGGATTTGGAATGGGAAGGAATATGAACGAGGTTTAGGGACGCTGCCTCACCCAGAGAAATTCGTAAACGCCGGCTTATCAAGTGATAACTGGTGGGTGCTATGAAACTCATGCATCGCAGAGCGCTCTCAAGCGCAATTGTCTCGGCTGTCAGCACTCTCTGTATCTACCTCTTTACTAGTTCTGCTGTAATCACCATGCCGTTCATCTTCTTTTCCGCAGTAGTTACCTGGATTTATCTTCGCAATAAATCATTGAAACAAGATGCGGCACTTGCCCTTGTGTGGCCCGAAGTTATCGACCACATGGTCTCTGGGATTCATTCAGGACTTTCACTTTCAGAGGCGATGGTGGGTTTGAGTAAACGCGGCCCCGAGTTACTACGTCCGGCCTTTACCGATTTTCATCACGAGTTACAAAGAACCGGCAACTTTGTAGAAGCGGTAGAGCGATTAAAGATTCGGTTTGATTCTCACAGTAGCGACCAGATCCTGGAAGCAATTTTGTTGGCTAAATCCCTTGGCGGATCAGAATTGCTGCAGATTTTTCGGACGTTGGGCGATTTCCTTCGTCAGGATCTTTCACTCCGCAAAGAAATCGAGATTAAACATGGATGGATCAAGAATTCTGCGCATCTTTCTTCAGCTGCGCCTTGGTTATTGCTGCTCTTGCTTTCAAGTCAACCAGGGACAACTGATGCCTTCGCCCAACCTGCAGGAATCGCAATCCTCTTAGTTGGTATTGCATTGACTGTTGTTGCCTATTTCTGGATGGGACGACTTGGTCGCCTCCCAAAAAGTCCGCGTGTATTTCAGGGGAGGATTTAAATGCCATCACTGCAGATTGTTGTCCCCGTTCTGCTTGCCCTTACAGGTTCACTTGCATATATCGCTCATGAGGATGAGAAAGAAGAATCATCCAATCGCATTATGGCTCAGTCACGAAAGCGCTTGCTTGCACTGCCAGATCGTTCGAAAACGCAGGAGCGTTTAATCAAAGTCGGAAGAGAAAATCAGTATGACCATTTTCGAATTCAACAGGCAAGTTATTCTGTCTTAGCTGGTGGGCTTGCTTGGATTACCTCATTCTTGACGACGGGTGATTTCATTTTGGCGACGCTTTTTTGTGGAATTGTTGGAGCTAGCGCATTCGTTCTTATAGATTGGAATCTCACCCAGGAGGTTAAGAAATACCGAACGAGCATAGAAAGCGAATTTCCTGCGATTATCGAAATGCTCACTCTTGCTCTCTCGGCTGGTGAAACTCCTATGGGTGCAATGACCAGACTTTCTACCCGATCTGATTCTCATTTAGCGAAAGAATTCGCTGAAGTTGTTTTGCAAGTTCGACAAGGCAAGGCCTTCCATGTTGCGCTGGATGATTTTGGGAGGCGAGTGGATTCTGTCGTGATTCGTCGATTTGTGGATGCCCTCATAACGGCAATGCTTCGAGGCGCTCCATTGATTGATGTATTACAACGCCATGCGGCTGAAGCGAGGCAGATTCAACGTAATTTCTTGATGGATAAAGCCGGTAAAGCGGAAATGTCAATGATGGTTCCTGTGGTGTTCTTGATCTTGCCTGTGTCTATTCTCTTTGCTCTGTGGCCTTCTGTGACTCACTTGAATCTTTTCGCGGCCTAAATCAGCACTCAATAATATTTACGGCGAGGCCACCGATAGAGGTTTCTTTGTAGTGATGATGCATATCTTTTCCAGTTTCTTTCATGGTCTTGATGACCATATCTAAACTCACTACATGTTGACCATCGCCTCGCAATGCCATACGTGCAGCGCTAATAGCTTTAACTGCTCCGATTGCATTTCGTTCGATACAAGGAATCTGCACAAGACCACCGATGGGGTCACAAGTTAATCCAAGATTATGTTCCATTCCAATTTCGGCAGCATTCTCTACTTGCTCTGGCGTACCGCCAAGCACCTCAGCCAAGCCTGCCGCCGCCATTGCACTTGCAGATCCGACTTCGCCCTGACATCCAACTTCTGCACCAGAAATTGACGCATTGCGTTTAATAAGTGTTCCGACTGCCGCCGCTGCCAATAGGAATCTGATCGTTCCTTCATCGTTGGCGCCAGGAATGAATTCTCGGTAATAACGAAGCACTGCAGGGATAATTCCAGCAGCGCCATTTGTCGGCGCAGTGACCACGCGATGGCCTGCCGCATTTTCCTCATTGACTGCCAGCGCAAATAGATTGACCCAATCCAGAGCGCGCAGCGGATCGTTATGTTCGGATTCAAGATTGAGAGTCTTAAAGAGAGCAGGGGCACGCCGGGGGACATTCAAACCTCCTGGCAAGATTCCTTCAGTCACGCATCCTGCATCGATGCACTCATTCATTGCATCTGCAATTGTGAGAATACCCTTGCGAATTTCTTCAAGACTGCGATCTTTCAATTCATCACGAAGCATGACTTCACTCATGGAAAGCGAATCTCTCTTACAAATTTCAAGGAGTTCATCCGCAGTTTCGAAGTGTTCGGCTTGTGCAATCGCGTCATGATTTGCAGGTTGTTTTGCCACGATTGCCTGGGCAATCTTGAGTTCGCTCTCTGAAGAGACAAAGCCACCGCCGATAGAGAAGTACATTGCGTTGGTGATCTCATGGCCAAACTCATCAAAAACGCGAAAGCGCAATGCA
>CAIYRR010000095.1 GCA_903928745.1 uncultured Actinomycetes bacterium
AGGTGATGTCATCGAAGTGGTTTCGCGACCAACACACGGAATCGCCATTGGAGATATTTTCGCCGCGAAAAGTGGCGAGCGTTCCAAAATAGCCGCAATCTCGCAGGTTCCTGAATTATCTGAGGAATACCGAGAGTGGGCTAAACAAATTGCTTCAACACAATTGTAATTAAGGCTTAATCCCATTTGCGATGGCCTTACGTGTTTTGAGATCGTGCTTTTCTGAGTCAGAAAATATCTTCAGAAGGTAAGGGTTTTGCCACATGACTGCCGCACCTATTCTCACCATTTCACCAGTTGTGGGTGTCACGTTTCTAATTTCGGCTGTACCAATGAATCGATCATCGACCGAGATTGGGATTCGTATACCGAGTTGCCGCTCACCCCACTCACTAGCACTTGCTACAAAGGAGGCTCCCGAAGTACTCACATCTACGCACTCGGCACTAATTCCATCTATATGTGCAGGTAGTAAAACAACTCGTCGCTTTTCATGACGTAACCAAAAATGCTGCCTGGCTACGTATTGTTCTACGACATAACATTGCATAATTACTGCAGTCTTTGCCTCTTCGTTATCCCAAGTAATTCGGCCACCGACTCGTATGCTTTCCTGCGTCCCATCTACAGACTTCTTAGAACGAAGGCGAAATTCGCCTTTCGCCCAGACGATATTTCCTGACAGATCGTGACAAGCTATCTCAACCCGAGTGTGCAAAGCACTTTCCATGGCCGATTCTGTTGTGATGATTCCAGCGCCATTTTGATGGAGGTCGACGCATTGACTCAATACCCCATTGACGTATGTTTCAAGCCGGACCGGAAATCTCCACAAAGTTCTTTCTTGGCTTCTGTGATACATCGACCATGCTGCGCGCGAAATGATCGTGACTTCCATAAGCCCAAAGAAGGAAATTATTATTACCGTTGATATTGAGTGTGGAGCAAGGTATTTCCAGTCGAAATAGTTAAACGATAGATAACTAATCCAGATATTGATTACCGATAGAAGAGAAACCCCTCCTACAAGAATGGCAAAACGCATCTGTCGAACTGATGCCCATCCCCCGAGATCAACCTCATTCTTTGGTGTGACAAGGAAAGGAACTTTAGCCTTGGTCCACAAGACTGATGTTGCTCGAAAATAGGCTTCGAAAGCTAAGAACAAGTTCCGTACGCCTTCAACCGGGCTCGTTGTCCCGCGCTCGAGTGCGGTTACAGCAAGAATATTTGTGAATGACGCAATTCCCCAGAAAACGATAAACCATCCACCTACGTAGCCAACGGGAAGTGCTCCGAAGAAAACTACCGCAACCAAATTGGCTGAATAGATAAGTTTTTGAAAAGGAGAGAGGTAATAGAGCAAACCGCCAGTGTTGGAGATTCTCTCTAGCACCCCTAGTTCTTTACGCCAAGGAAGACGCATGCCTGGACGGAATAACTGCAAGTTACCTTGAGCCCATCGGTAGCGCTGGATGATGTATGAAGTTAAATTATCCGGAGCAAGTCCTTGGATTAAATGTTCATTGTGATAAATACCCAGATAACCCTTCAACCGCAGGTGAAGTGAAGTTTCGTAGTCTTCAGTAACTGTTACGGTCGCTAAACCTCCAATTTCCATTAGCGCGCTTCTACGCAGGATTGCTGCGGAGCCACACCAAAATACTGACTTTAAGCGGTTGCGCCCAGGTAGGAGAACATCAAAGAAAAGGGATTGTTCGTTTCTGCCCTGCTCTTGATGCATGATCGAATTGTGATTTCTAAAGGAGTGAGCTGTTTGCACAAGAGCTACTTTTGGATTAACAAAATATCCGCTGGTTGCCTCCAGGAAATCTGGAGCTGCTACATGGTCCGCATCAAGTACAAGAAGTAACTCGCCCTTCAAATGCGGAAGCGCTGCATTTATGTTTCCAGCCTTAGCGTGCTCGTTCCCAGTGCGTGTGAGATATTTGATTCCATACCTATCAGCCAACGTTTTCATTTCTGCTCGGTTGCCGTCATCAAGTAACCAAACCGTTATTTGTCCTCTGATTTGGAGAGCTCCGATAATTGTTGGTTCCAAGATGTCGATGTCCTCGTTGTATGTCGGAATGATTACATCGCATGTTCGGTCATACACAGGCAACCTAGGCGAAGCAGGTAAATGCCATGAATCCAAGACAAAGATGAGAAAACTGATGTAGCCATAGATTTCGGCAACATATAACGGAGCAAATGCCCAGAACGGGACGTTATGGGAAGTGACTAGTAATCGCCAGATTAAATAACTTCCACCACAAATTATTCCTATAACAGCAAAAATTTGGGCAACGCCTTCACGTTTTTGAAACCAAGATCCGATAGATACTCGCGAAGGAGAAAGTGAAGCAGGTATCGGCGCGTAGGGTTCTTTAGATTTTCCGGTCACTTTCATTAAACAAGTGTAAGAAGATTAAGCAATTTCAGTTACCGATTAGTCGTGTCTACATAGACTAGAAAAGGGGAGTTCCTGTATATCCGCAGGAAATCCCCCTTTCTTGTCACCCAAAACTAACTTCGGAGCGCTTGCGCCAATTCTCTGAAATCTTCTACAAGTAGATCAATCTCAGTTTGACCATGGGCCAAGCTAATTAACCACTGTTCATCAAGTCCCGGAGGCGTAATGATTCCGCGGTTAAGTGACCATAGCCATGAAAGCTCAGCGACCTTGAAGTCCGTTGCTTTGTAGTCACGGTAATTGCGTACTGGAGTTGTCGACCAAGTAATGCAGCCTTTAACTCCGAAACCAACGGTATGAGCAGGTAGCTCATATTCGTCGATGATGTCGCTGATGCGATTGAGGGCCTGAAGATTGAATGCTTCAGCGCTCGCAAGTGCCTCATCGGTACAGATGTTGTCCACGGCGCGAATACCAGCCATGGCTAACGGGTTACCGTTGAAAGTACCAAAGTGCGCAAGGCGACCATCGGTTACGGCATCCATGTACTCCTTCTTGCCACCAAATGCAGCGAGTGGAACTCCGCCACCAATGGATTTAGCAAGACAGATTAGGTCGGGCCGAACCCCTAAACGTTGTGCTGCGCCTTGAGGTCCTGCCGTTAGTCCGGTTTTGACCTCATCAAAGATCAGAACAACTTTGTATTGATCGCAGAGTGCACGAACACCTTCTAGGTATCCAGCATCTGGCAACACAATGCCAAGGTTTTCAAGTACTGGTTCCAGAATAAAACAAGCGACTGTTGACGCGTGCTCTTTGAAGATTTTTTCAACGGCCGGCAAATTGTTATATGGAACGACAAATACATCACCGGAGACTGCGCCACTTTGATAAACAGGAGTTGGTTCCTCGGCAGGACCAGCTTTGTCTAGCGAAGGTTTGGCGGAAGTCATCAGTGGGTCATAGCTACCGTGGTAGCCGCCTTCGATTTTGAGAACATCGTTCTTGCCAGATACGGCGCGTGCCAAACGAACGGCATACATCGTTGCTTCGGTACCAGAGTTCGTGAAGCGAACCTGATCTAAAGCAAAGCGCTTACAGACACGTTGGGCCGCATCGCGAGAAATCGGTGAAGGAGTAACAAAGAGCATTCCTACTCCGAGGGATTCTTTGACCTCTGCAACAACCGCTGGGTTGAGGTGGCCAACAAGCATGGCACCAAAGCCCATGGATAAATCAAGAAGTCGTCGACCGTCCATGTCTGTCATCCACGCGCCTTTAGCTGACACGATGGAGATTGGATATGGATCCCAGTGTTGAAAACTCGAGGGAACTCCAAGTGGAAGTGATTCGTTGGCTAATTTACTTTCTGCACCAGAGGCGGTTGTGCCATCTTTAAAGCGAGCCCACTCTTGAACTAGTAGAGCGTCAACCTTTTCCTCTGACAATGGTTTTGAATGTTTTGGAATCGAGCGAAATGTATCTGCGTGATTGATATTGGTTAGCATTTTTTGTACTTCCAATTTTCTGGATCTGCCAGAAAACAAGAAATACGCTCCTTACCGAGCCTATTTAAGAAAGTATTCTATCTGACTATAAATTAACAGCAAGTGTTGAATAGCCTCTAAAACAGCGTTATTGGGCAGTTTTTCATAAACCTATACCCAATTTGTGCGTAGGTTTATTCAGTACTCGGACTTTTGAAAGTTTTCAAATTATTTGATTGTGAAACTTCCTGTGCTGGTAACACTTCCCGCAGGAGTTACGACAGTAAATTTAGCCGTCGTTGATGTTGCCAAAGTCGTTGGCAATAAGAAAGTCGCAGTGATACTAGTTGGGCTAACGACTGTGTAAGCAACACCAGAAACACCGGTGAGAGTCACGGAAGTGGCGCCGGCAAAATTAGTCCCGGTAATTGTCACTTTATAGAGAGTCGCTGCATTTCGAGTTCCATTTGTCGGAGTGAAACTCGCAATTGTTGGTGCAATCAAAACCGGACTGGCTGTTGATACTCCTGCAGGAGTTTTTACTGTGATGGATCCTGATGTAGCCCCTGTAGGGACCTTCACGGTAAGTGATAATCCTGAAGTCGCAACCGTTGGTGTCGCGGTAATGGTTGTAGTTCCAATGAAATTAACTGCCGTAGCACCGAGCAAGTTCGTACCAGTGATCGTAATTGTTGATCCAACTACCGCGGTCGCAGGAGCAGTGATGGGACCAGCTGGGAAGTAATAATTGGCGCTACTTGCGGCGCTTGTGCCACCCGGCGTTGTAATCGTGATCTTGCCGGAAGTTCCGGATGCTGGTGGCGTTACCGTTACAGAAGTTGCTGAAACAACAGTGACGTTTGTGCCCGCTGTCCCATTGAATGAAACGCTCGTTGCGCGTAGCAAGTTTGTTCCCGTGATCGTAATAGATGGTCCAAATGTAGGAGAGAAGCTCGAGATCTTGGGAGCTGCAGCAGCAGGCGCAGTCATTAGACAAGTATTTGTATTCGCCGCAACGTTCTGTTGAATCAAATACGGGCGTCCTCCGACAGTGGTGTTTTGTTTGGCCGATCCCACTGAAGTTGTGGTTCCAAAAGTCCAAGCGCATTTATCTGCATTTTCATAACCTGCCGCGTCAAACCAGGAGTTTCCAAGAGGATCAGATACCGCCTCGACTAATTCATGGGCAATTACAGAGGTCATGGCATCAGCATTTACATTTCCATTAGGAGATGCAGCGGTTTGCCCTGCACAGGAGGCGATATTGGTGCCAGGGTCTCCAACGAATGAAAACTTTACTGTCGTTGTTCCGCTGACCAAACTGTCATGGTATCCGCAGTAACTTTTTAAACTTGAATTTACGAAGCCGTTTACAACAACATTTGCACTGGTAAGGACAAAATAGACGCCATTAGGATCAGCAGGTCCAAAAGCATTGAGAGCGAGTGCATTCGATACAACATTGTCGATCAGCTTGAGACCAGGGGTAATGGTCGAATAACCATCAAGAGTGAATCCTTGCGAACCAGGGTCAACGAAGCACCCGCTCCATGGAGCCGTCGGTGGTACATAAGTCACAACACCATTGATTGTTTGGTAATAAGTGGTGTTAATAGCGTTCCAGGCACTGCCGCCCACATTTTGAAGGAAGTAATTAATAATTCCCGGCGTGGAGGCGGTTGAAGTTTCCGTGCAGGGAGTTCCTGCCCATGAGCCATACCAAATTACATAAATCTTTGGATTTGCGATGATCGTGCCGTTTGCATGGTAAAGAATATTTCCTGATCCCGCTCCTACAGTTCCAGCTGCGCCAGCGAAACGTTCACGTGTAGGAAATTCAACACCGTGATGAGACCCTTGAGAAAACGGATTTCC
>CAIYRR010000096.1 GCA_903928745.1 uncultured Actinomycetes bacterium
AGCCACCATTTACAACTTCCACATTGCAACAAGATGCAGGTGGGCGACTTGGTTGGGGCGCACAAATCACAATGCGTATTGCACAACGCTTGTACGAAAACGGTTACATCACCTACATGCGTACTGACTCGGTAAATCTTTCCGCGCAAGCAATCAACGCAGCACGTGCAAGTGCCAAAGCGCTCTACGGCGCAGACCATGTTTCAGAAACACCACGTGCATATGCAAGCAAAACTAAGAACGCACAAGAGGCACACGAAGCAATTCGCCCGGCTGGTGATGTCTTTAAGACTCCTGGTGAATTAGCGCCCGAGCTCTCCCGCGATGAGTTCGCACTCTATGACCTCATTTGGAAGCGGACCGTTGCATCGCAAATGGCTGATGCTAAGAAGATGCAGATGCGCGTGGATTTTGATGCGCGCACCAATGACGGCAAAGATGTAATTTTCCGCGCTAACGGATCCGTGCTTACCTTCCCAGGATTTCTTGCTGCATATGAAGAAGTTGCCGACGACAAGACCGATGACGAAGCCGAAGATCGCAGACTTCCTGCAATGACCGTCGGTCAAGCGGTAAAGGTCAGCGAATACAGTTGCGAAGGCCACGATACAAAACCGCCTGCGCGCTATACCGAGCCAACCCTTGTAAAGAAACTAGAAGAGCTTGGTATTGGCCGTCCATCCACCTTCGCATCCATCATTCAAACAATTCAAGATCGCGGTTATGTCTACAAGCGTGGTCGAGCCCTTGTACCGGCGTTTCTTGCTTTCTCTGTCACGGGTTTACTCGAACAACATTTTTCTAAGTTGGTGGATTACGAATTCACCGCCAGCATGGAAGAGGACTTAGACAAGATCGCAAACGGTGAAGCACAACGTGTTGATTGGCTTCGCGATTTCTTCTACGGCCATGATGGACAACCAGGACTCAACGAACTCTCCGCTGACCTTGGCGCTATTGATGCGCGCGAAGTAAACACGATGCGCCTTGGCGATGACATTGAAATTCGCGTTGGTCGCTACGGCGCCTACTTGCAACAAGGCGAAGGCGATACTCGCAAGCTTGCCAACATTCCAGAGACGATGGCACCAGATGAATTAACTCTTGCTGTTGCGATTGAGATTCTTGCTAAACCATCAGGGGAGCGCGAACTCGGTATTGATCCAGCAACTAACCTGCCGATCATTGCAAAGTCTGGTCGCTTTGGTCCCTATGTCACTGAAGTACTTCCTGTTGTTGAGCCAGAATTAACGGCCTCAGGAAAGAAGAAGCGCAAGAAAGCCGATGCACCAAAACCAAAGACAGCATCCCTTCTTTCAACAATGACTCTCGACACAATTACCTGGGAGGACGCACTTCGTCTTCTTTCGTTGCCTCGTACTCTTGGCACGGATTCACAAACAGGTGAAGACATCACTGTTCAAAATGGTCGCTATGGCCCATACCTCAAGCGCGGCGTTGATTCACGTACCCTCACAAGTGAAGACCAACTTTTCTCGCTGACCTTTGATGAAGCGCTCGAGATTTATTCCAAACCAAAAGAACGCCGCCGCGGTGTTGCAAAGCCACCACTGAAGGATTTGGGAATGGATCCTGCAACACAGAAACCGTTACTTGTTAAAGATGGACGATTCGGAATGTATGTCACCGATGGCGAAACAAATGCGACGTTGCGCCGCGGAGATACCGTTGAAGCGCTCACGCTCGAGCGCGGTCTTGAGTTGCTTGCGGGACGTCGCGCGTGGGAGGCCGAAAACGGTGGAGCCTCACGCCCCAAGAAATCCTCACGCAAGAAAGCTGCTGCCTCATCATCTTCAGCAAAAGACACAACTGCCAAAGCTTCAACCGTTAAATCTGCCGCCAAATCAAGAGCGCCACGCGCTAGCAAGAGCGCACCCACACTGACTAAAAATACGATTAAAAAGGGCACCGCCAAGAAGCCAGCAAAGAAAACAGCAACAGGAAAAGCAACAGTAAAAACAGCTGATTAACCTAAATAGAGCAGAGCTATAAACTCATCTCATGGCAAAGCGCGTGAGGGTGTATTTGGTAACTACTGCAATTCTCCTGGCTTCCTTCTCCTCTGCTGCCAACGCTGCTGTTAAAGCAGGGGCTTCGTGTACCAAACCCGGAGCGATCTCGACATCAAACGGATACAAATTCACTTGCATCAAGAGTGGAAAGAAGTTGAATTGGAATAAAGGAGTAAAGGTCGCCAACCCCAAGCCAACGGTAGTTTCAACGCCAACATCAGTACCTACCGCTACACCTGTCCCCACGCCATCATTTGTTATAACACCGACGACCTCACTTGCTGATGTATCGACCTGCAAATTGAATCGTCCGAATGGTCAAAATGGAATTTCATTAGGATTCCCAATATTTCCTGAACGAGTCAAAGGTCCAATAATTCGAGCGTTGATCATGCCTGTAGATTTTCCAGATTTAATCGCAACTACAGATCCTGCACTTGATTATAAGGAAATGACTCTGCAAATTTCGAAATGGTATTCAACGCTTTCTGGTAATCGAGTCAAATTCGAATGGGTGATCTATCCAAAATATATTCGCATGCCACAAACAGTTGCTAGTTATAACGTGGGCGCTAGAACAGGGACTGGTTACGGCACTTATCACGACGAATCAATTCGCGCCGGTGATGCGTACATAGATTTCAGCAAGTTCGATTTAGTGGTTATGGGCGCACCTCCCAATGTGAAGTCTGAGCAAATCTCAACTTCACCCGCCTTTCCTGTCTCGGCGGGTGGCGGGATAAAAGTCGATGGAGTAGAAGTTCTAAATTCAACAATGACTGCAGAAGACAGTATGCGCGTGCAACAGGACCGGCCTGGTTGGAAGCTGATCGCCCATGAAATAGGCCATCTCATGGGATTGATGGATTTGTATAACGTGCATTCAACAATGGACGCTTCTGGCAAACCACCTACAGACGAGCAACAATTTAAATTCATGGGCGGATTTGCAATGATGAACCATGTTCACGGGAACGCTCCAACTTTCACCGCCTGGGAACAGTGGCTTTTGGGATTTGTGCCAGACTCTCAAATTCGATGTATTGCTAGCGGCAGCGACGAATCAACTCATCTGATAGCACCTATAGAGTTAACGACCGATTCACCACATGCTGTTGTAATCTCCTTGAGCGAAACCAAGCGAATCGTAATTGAGTCCAGAAGATCTATTGGCTACGACATCGCTCTAGGAAGTTCAAATGAAGGCGCACTGGTTTATATGGTTGATATCACCAAGAGCAGCGGAGATGGTCCAATCTCCATTATTAAGAAACCAGATGTCAAGAGCCCGCTTCTATACGATGCACTCTTGAAAAAGGGTGAATCCATTACTTACGAGAATTACAAGATCACGAATTTAGCTTCTGATAAAAATGGGGACACAATTAGAGTCGAGAAAGTTGCTGCCTGAATTCATTTCAGTCCTGGAGAGAGAACCTTAATTCCTAGTTTTTTCGCATTCATTGCCATTTGCTTGTCGTAAGTAATCAATCCCTGGATAGTTTGTCCGAGTATGAATGCACTTGCCACATGCAAAGCGTCAAGAGTCCTCAAGGTAATATCTGCAGGAAGATTCTCAGCCATCAATAGCACTGTCTGATTAATTGGAATTATCCAAATCTTTTGCAGAACCTGTAGACCAATTTCAACTTTTTGCGGGTCCGCACGGCGAAGTGTTCGAATAACTTCAACTCGAGATAATGCAGAAGTAGAGACGGGCTCTCTAAGGAACGCAACTAAGGCGGGAGATTCCTTTTCAATGAGAATGAGTTTAAGAATTGCAGAACTATCTAGATACCAGCTCAATATCGTTCCTCTGCGCGCATCTCCATGAGGATCTCGGTTGATGTTTTCTTCCCTTTGAGTTTTGCTGTCGGAAGAGTGAAACGCCAATCGGGATTTTGGGCAGCGGTGATTAGTCCTGCTGCTAAATATTCTTCATACAAGGAAGCGGTTACGGGAATAATTCGTGCAACGGGAACACCTCTGTCGGTGATCTCGTACACGGTTCCCTCTTTCACCTTTGCAAGTATTTGCGATGCGGATTGGCGAAGCTCGCGAATGCCTACTTGTGGCGGTACTTCTATTTGAGGAATTGGCTTTGAGGCTTTCGTTTTCCTAGTAGCTGTTGTCATATAGCCAAGGTAGCACAATTGCCTCAATGTGCTACTTCAATTAATTGCTCAAATACCCGCTCCTACGCCTATTAGCCAGCGCACAAGCGCCCGATAGACTCCACCCCATGTCTAGAACGCTGCCAACCCCTGCAGCTCCAGCGCAAGATCAAACGCGCGGAGTTATGGCCATCCCTGCCTTTAGAAAACTCTGGCAGTCCATGGCGTTCTCATCCCTGGGCGATTGGCTCGGCCTTCTCGCCACGACTGCAATGGCGCAACAACTCTCTGGCGGAAACTATGCAAAAGCCAACTTCGCTATCGCAGGTGTATTCATCGCTCGCCTTCTGCCTTCTGTTTTCCTTGGCCCACTAGCTGGCGTAATCGCAGACCGTTTTGATCGCCGCCGCCTGATGGTGGTCACCGACATATTCCGCGCAGCCTTTTATGTATCGATCCCAATCGTCGGCACATATTTCTGGCTTTACGCCGCAACGATCTTTGTTGAATGCCTAACTCTTTTCTGGTCTCCAGCAAAAGAAGCCACGGTCCCCAACATTGTTCCGAAAGAAAAACTCGAAAGCGCCAACCAGGTTTCACTTCTTGCCGCATATGGCACGGCGCCAATTGCCGCCGCACTCTTTTCTATTCTTGCCTTGGTCAATGGCGCGCTCGCCAGTCTCTTTCCATTCCTTAAGAGCAACTCCACCGACCTTGCCCTCTACATAAATGCTGCAAGCTTTGCCTTTGGTGCATGGACCGTGTGGGGACTCCACGAGATTCCAAAGGGCGCCGCATCAAAAACTGCAGGAGATGTTGGCGTAGCAAAATCACTCCTTGAAGGTTGGCGCTTTGTCAGTAAATCTAAAGTTGTTCGCGGGCTCATTGTCGGAATGGTTGGCGCATTTATTGCAGCCGGCGCAGTCATTGGACTAGCGCGCACTTTCGTCGGTGACCTCGGCGGTGGAGATGCTTCCTACGGTGTGCTCTTTGGTTCGGTCTTCACAGGTCTTGCACTTGGTATCGGATTTGGTCCACGCGTCTTTGCACAATTCTCACGTCGTCGCCTCTTTGGCGCAGCACTTGCCATTGCCGGTTTCTTTCTCGTAGTCCTCGCGCTGATCCCTAACCTTGTTATCGCAGTCTTTGTTGTTGTACTTCTTGGATCCTTTTCTGGAATCTGTTGGGTTACAGGCTTCACGATGTTGGGCATGGAAGTCCAAGACGAAGTCCGCGGGCGCACCTTTGCATTTATGCAATCCCTTATCCGCGTCACGCTAGTTGCCGTTCTCGCAATCTCTCCCTTGATTGCAGCAGCAGTTGGCCAGCACACCTTCGAAGTTCGCAATATGGTCGTCAGCTACAACGGCGCCGCAATCACCATCCTTATCGCGGGTCTTATCGCCATGATGATCGGCATTGTTTCCTACCGCCAAATGAAGGATCGCCCCAACGTTTCTCTCTGGAGCGACATCGCCAACGCACTCAAAGGCGAACTCGGATCCATCACGGGCGCCACAACTAAAGGCCTATTTAT